>JADGNS010000384.1 GCA_017883355.1 Candidatus Solibacter sp. | reverse complement strand
GCCCTGCCGTTTTTCGAAGCCTATTTCTCCAACTTCATCGAAGGCACGGAGTTCGCTGTAGAGGAAGCCGCTGACATTGTCTTCAAGGGGCACATCCCCAAGGCGCGCCCAGAAGATGCTCATGACGTGCTCGGCACTTGGAAAGTGGTCTCCGACCAGATCGAAATGTCCCGCATACCCCGATCCGTCGAGGAATTGACGACGCTTCTCAAGAATCGCCATGCGCGGATCATGGAGGGCCGGCTTGACAAAGCGCCGGGCCGCTTCAAGACCGACGCGAATCGCGCCGGCTCCACCGTCTTTGTGACGCCGGAACTCGTGGAAGGCACCCTCTCCAAAGGCTTCGAAATCTACCGAAGTCTCGCCACTCCGCTGCATCGCGCGATCTTCATGATGTTCCTCATTTCTGAGGTCCATCCATTCGCCGACGGCAACGGCCGCGCCGCCAGAATCATGATGAACGCGGAACTGGTCGCAACTGGCGAGAGCCGCATCATCGTGCCCACCGTCTACCGCAACAACTACCTTATGGCCTTGAAGGCTCTCTCGCAGAACGGAATCACTGGTGCCCTTGTGCGGACACTGGACTTCGCGCAGCGCTATACCGCAGCCGTCGACTTCGCAGAGTTGGACCGAGCTCGTTTCATCCTCGAGCGAACCCATGCGTTTGCCGACCCCAACGAGGCCGACGCCGCCGGCATCCGCCTGATTCTGCCTACTCCGGAAATCCTCGCGGACGCCGTGCAGCAATGAGGAATCGCTGGCCGGAGTGCTAACGGTTTTGCAACGGTGTTTGGGAAAACCGGGGATACTCGGGGATACTCATGCGGACGGCCAGTTTGGGCATTTCTTCGATTACACCGAAGAAATTGCCGCGAGGCCCAATAAGCCGACCGTTGGAAGTGCCATGGGGATTACCCAATCAAACTCTCTCCCCTCCCCGCGATCCGCGATACCATGAGTGCACCATGTACGCTCGTCCCTCCCGCCGGGCTGTGATTCTCGGCGCGGCCGGTATCCCCCTCGCCGTGCGCGGCGCCGCTTCCGCAACCGATAACTGGCTCCTGATCGACCGTACCGAGATCGAGGCAGCCAAGACCAAAGCCGAAAAGAACGCGTGGGCCAAAAGCGCGCTGGACGACGTTCTGCGCAACGCCCGCCAGGGACTCGAGGCCTCGCTCGAACTGCCCGATCGCGGCGGGCAATGGCCGCACTGGTACAGTTGCACGCGCGACGGCGTCAAACTCGAAACCGTCTCCCCCACCCGCCACCGCTGTCCCAAGTGCGGCACCGAGTACACTGGCGAACCCTACGATTCCGTGGTCCTCTACGGCGTGCATAGCCGCTACGCGCGATTCGTGCGCGATCTCGGGCTGGCTTTCCGCTTCACCGGCGAGACGGCCTACGCCCGGCGCGCCGGCGAGATCCTCTCCGCCTACGCCGCGCGCTACGGCAGTTACAAACGCCACAACACCGCCGGCGAGGATAAAGTGGGCGGCGGACGCATCATGGCGCAGACGCTCGATGAGAGCGTATGGCTGATTCCGGTGGCGTGGGGCTACCGCCTGGTGCGCGACACGCTGGCCGCGCCCGAGCGCACGCGCATTGAGAACGATCTGCTGGTGGCCGCCGCGGAGGTCATCCGCGAGCACCGCATGGGCATCCACAACATCCAGTGCTGGAAGAACAGCGCGGTGGGTTGCGCCGGCTTCGCCGCCGGGCGCGAGGATCTGGTCAAGGACGCCATCGATCATCCGGACCGCGGCTTCCGCGCGCAGATCGCCAAGGGCGTGACCGACGACGGACTCTGGTATGAAGGCTCGCTCGGCTACCACTCCTACACCATGGACGCCCTCTGGCCGCTGGCCGAAGCCGCGCGCCACTCTGGCACGGATCTATACAACGACCGGATGCGCTCGCTATGGGACGCGCCGCTCTCTCTCGCCCTTCCCAACGGCGACGCTCCGGGCTTCAACGACAATGGCGGCGGCAACGTCGTGCAAATCGGCAATCTTTACGAACTCGCCTACGCGCGCTGGCAGAAGCCCGAGTACGGCCGGGTGGCGGCGCGCAGCCCGCGCCGGAATCTGCAGGCGCTGCTCTACGGCACGGTCTCCGTGCCGGACGGCGCCCTGGTGCCGGAGGAGAGCCGCCTGCTGCGCGCCTCCGGATTCGCCATGCTGCGCGCGCCGGGGACGGTGGCGGCGATGCGCTTCGGATTGCACGGCGGCGGCCACGGCCATCCCGACAAACTCAACCTGGTCACCTGGGGCGCGGGCCGGCAGTGGGGCCTGGACCCCGGCTCCATCAACTACGGCGTCCCGCTGCATAAGGAGTGGTACCGCAGCACGATCGCGCACAACACCGTCACGGTGGACGGCGCCCTGCAGGCCGAGAAGGACGGGCAGGCCGACCAGTGGAAGACCGGCGACGGCGCCACCACCATCACTGCGTCGGCGGCAACCGTTTATCCGGGAGTCAAGCTGACGCGCACGGTCACGGTGCGCGGCAATCGCATCGAAGACCGCTTCGAGTGCGCCTCGGCTGCCGAGCACACCTACGACTGGGCGTTCCATGCGCCAGGCCGCCTGACCACCTCGCTCGATCTTAAACCGGGGCCGGAGCGCATCGCCGCCACCGCCGGCTACCAGCATGTGGAGTCGGTGGCTTCCGGCCGCGCGGCGGGCGACTGGTGGGCGCGCTGGGAGGCCGAGGGCGCCAGTTTCACGCTCCGCGTGAAAGCCGCGGAGGAGACCGAAGTCTTCACGGGCGCCGGGCCCGGGAAGAATCCGGCGGACCGCGTTTCCGTGCTCATCGTCCGGCGCCGCGGGCGCAACGCAGCGTTTGACGTGCTTCACGATTTCGCCTGAGTTGGTGCGCGTTGTGTGTGGGTGGCCCGGAGGAGTACTATAGGGCTGCCATGGCAGACTTCGAGGCGTTAAACGAGCTGCGTTTGCGGACGTTGCGGCAGATCCGCGAAATGGTCAGCGAGGAAGCGGCCCTTTGGGCGCGGTATTCCGACGGGCAGAATACGTCCGAAATGATCGCCGATATCGAAAGCGTCCGGGTGCGTTTTCGGGCCCTCTGGAACCAGCACGATAAAGTCCGGCAGGAGATGGCTGACGCCGGCTTCATGCCCCCGCCAGTCCCGTCCGGCGATCTGTTTGAGATTCTGGTGGAAGACCCCATCCGGCTAAAGATCGAAAACCGACTGAAAGCCAAATTGGAAACCGCCCGCGCGGAGTACGACGGCGCCAGCCTGGAGTTCCGCCAGTTTGTCGCGAAAGGCACCGGGCTGCCCGCTCCCGATGGCAACCTGCGCGCGAAGCAGATCGCGGCTGTCCACTCGGCGGCGCTGCGCGAGTACACCAGCGCGATTCGACGATTCAGCGCCTTCCTGACGGATGGAAAGCTGCCCGGGGAGTAGGCCCCGTCTTTACACAACGTTACGATCCTCCCTATTAGGTTCCGTAACTCTGATATAGAATAAACGTTCGGGCACCTCTTATGTCGGCATCCCCCAATTCGCCGTGGATTGCACCCGAGAGGCCGCTGAACCTCCCCGCCAAACCCGTCAAACAGCCGGGATCCCCGGCTCGATGGCCGATCTATGTCCTGCTGCTCCTGGTAGCTGGGGCTGCCGCCTGGGTCTTTCGCCCGCAACCGCGGAAGACCCCGGCGGCGACCTCTGTGCCTACCATGCGGGCCGCCCGCGGGGTCATCCAGAATAACCTGCGTCTGGCCGGCTCCATCAGTGCACGCCGCTTCATGAACATCGGCGCCCCGGTATTGCAGGCGCCGGACACAGGCAGGGGTTTGACGCTGACCTTTCTGGCGGCTTCCGGCACGCACGTGAAGGAGGGCCAGCTCATCGCCGAGATCGACACGCAGGATATCCAGGACCACCTGCTAGACGTAGAGGCCAGCTTGTCGCAGGCCCAACTGGATATCGCACGCCGCAAGGCCCAACTCGTCGCGCAAATGGAAGGGCTCCACCAGCGCCTCCGCGTCGCCAGGGCCACCTGGGAACGGGCGAGGCAGGACGCGCGCGCCGCCCCAGCCGCGAACCCGATTACGCAGGAGATTCTGCGTCTCGCCGTCGAGGAGTACCAGGAAGCCTACCAGGAAGCCGCCAAGCAGATTCCGCTGACCGAGGAACGCCAGCTTTCCGACCTCAAGCTCTATGAGCTCAGTTACGATCACGACGTCCACCACCGCGACCGGCACCTTCTCGATTTCCGCAGGTGCAGTATCCGCTCACCCATGGACGGCCTGGTGGTGATGCAGACCACCTACCGCGGCGGCCAGATGAACCAGATTAAGGTGGGCGACCGCCTCTCTCCCGGCCAGCCGTTCATGCGCGTGGTAGATCCGGCGAGCATGGAACTGGACGCCACGATGAATCAGGCGGAAAGCGAGATCGTGCGCCTCGGCCAGCGCGCAGTGGTGCGCTTCGACGCCTTCCCCGAAATCGTCGTCAAGGGGCGTGTGCAGTCCGTCGGCGCGCTCGCTCTCGGCGGACGCCGCGTCAATTTCAACGTGCGCAGCGTCGTGGTGCGGCTCGTCCTGGAGACCGTCGATCCGCGCGTCATTCCCGATCTTTCGGCCAGCGCGGACGTGGCCACCTTGGAACCGGCCGGCGGCCTGATCGTTCCGCGCGAAGCCCTCAGCGGGTCCGGCGGCAAGACCATCGTCTACGTCAAACAGGGCGACGCCTTTGTTCCACGGGAAGTGGAAATCGCCGGTGCCACAAGCACGCAAGCCGCCATCGTGTCCGGCATTCAGGAAGGCGAGGAGATCGCCCTTCAGCCCACGCTCGCCGCGGGCGTGATTCACTAAACATGTGGGGCGACCGCTCCCTAACGGTCGCGGCTCGGATTGGAGTTGCGCGTCACTTGCCGATGACGGCCGCTCCGGTTTTCACGTCGAGCGTCCATTCGTGCGGTTCCGGAAGGCGCAGTTTGCCGTCGCCGATTTCCAGCGGCATCCAGAGGTAGCGCGAGTCCCATTGGGTTCGCGGCTTCCAGATGTCGCCCATGAAAATCACCGTAGTCGCCTTCTTGCCGGCCACTTTCAGCATCATCGTGGATTGCGAGCCGTAGGTTTTCGCTTCCGGCGGCGCGATGTCCTGGAACTCCGACCAGGGGCCTTCCAGGCTGCGCGAGGTAGCGTACTTGTTGGGATTCGGCGCCCAACCGGTCAGCGCCGACCCCACCACGTAGTAGAGTCCCTGGTAGTGAACCACCGCCCCGCCTTCCAGCGGCGCGCGGATCAGCGACATCTCCCGCTCCACCGTGAGGTAGTCGTCCGACAGCCTGGCAATGTGAAAACCCTTGGCCGGCCGGTCTTCAAAGATCAGGTAGGCCGCGCCGTCATCGTCGATGAACTGGCCGATGTCCCGGCTCTCCTGTCCCAGCGGGCGAAAGCTCTTCAGGTAGCGGTAATTCCCGTCCACGCGGTCGCTCACCGCCACGGCCACGCGCGCCAGTTTGTAGGGGCGGTCGTCCAGATGCATGTACATCACGTACTGCCTGGTCTTCTTGTTGTAGAACACCTTGGGACGCTCCAGCACCCAGCCGGCGCCCAGGTTCT
>JADGNS010000383.1 GCA_017883355.1 Candidatus Solibacter sp. | reverse complement strand
CGTGCGCACCGGGAACGACACCTCCCGTTGAGTCGACGACCCGTCCTGTTATCGAACCGGTAGTGATCTGCGCCGGTGCCGAAGACGGCAGCAGGAACAAGGCCACGACGAGGCCGGCGACGATGCTGCAAATGCTATGTTTCATGCTTCCTCTCTTTTCACTAATCTCCGTTTTGGACTTTCCGGGTCCGATGCATCCGGATTTCCATGCTGGGTCTTTATCCACGTGGAGCACCCCAGACGTTTCCCCATTTACCACCAGGATTTCCGATTTGAACATCCTATTGTGATATTCTGTACCGGCTCGTAGCGGAAATCAAGAAAATAAACAATTTACAATCCTAAACCTCAGATGCCTGTTGATATTCTCTACAATCTCAATCACCTGGATCGCCATTCCCCGGGCCTTTCGGCAGCCATTATGACCTTTGCGTCGAATCTGCCCCCGCGATTCCTCCCACACTTCGCCTGTTCCACGAGCGGTCCTGCCCATACTGAACTGCGGCTCGAAACATCGCAGCTTGCCGCTGCAGTTCGGCTTCCTCCTTGCGCTTCTCGTCGGCCGCACCCTGGCGCACGGCGACCTCGTCGAGAGCGCGCCGCTGACTCAGCGCATCACCGGGTCGGCCATTGGCGTCGGCGTCGTCCGCGAAGAGCTCCGGCTGCGCACCAGTTTCGCCGGCCGCGTGTGCCCGGCGATCTTCTTGCCCACGTCTCCCCCCGCGCCGCGCAACAAAGCTGTTCCGGGGTGATCGCATCGCCCGACAGTCTCAGTTCCCGGATGAGCTTCCTGGCGCATTCCATGGCAGGCAGGTTCTTGATTTAATCACGGAGGGCCGGCAGAGGCGGAGTCAATGCCCGCGGAGCAGCACCAGCAGTTCGAGGAGTTTGTCGATCTCGGCCTGCGTGTGCAGGTAATAGCGGGCGTGGGAGTGCCGCTTCCGGCCGATGCGGACCGGAACGATGTTGCCGTGCAAGGCGAAGGCATCCTCGTCGTTCTCGTCGTCGCCCACGTACAAGACCCAGTTGCAGAGCAGGCGATCCCGTTCGGCGGCCAGAGCTTCTCCTTTATCGGGTGCCCGGTCCACCGTCAGGTTGACTACCTGCTTACCCCCGACCACCCGGACATGCCGCAGATTCCGCGTTGCCGCGAGAATCCGCCGGCGGGCTTCGGTTTTCTGGGGAGATTGGCGGTAGTGCACGGCGAGAGAAAGTCCCTTGTCTTCCACCCACAATCCCGGGAACGCGCCAAGTTCGTACTCCAGAGAGGCCTTCCATTGGGCTACCCGGCTATCGGGCTTTGCTGTGGTGGCTTCGGTTTCCGCACCATGATTCCCGACCACGCGCGCCACCTTTACCCCGCGCAGCCGGGCGAGGACGTCGGGACGGGAGCGTCCCGAGACAATGACGCACGGATACAGCGCAGCCAGGCGGCCGAGCAGAATCCGGGTTTGGCCGCCCATGACTGCCTGGCCTGGATACTCCACAATGGGCGAGAGGGTCCCGTCGAAATCGAAGGCGCACAGCGTTCGCTCGTGAGCCAGCCGCGTCAAGATCGTCCTGGAAGCCCGGGAGAGAAGGTATTGCATGGTCAGATCGCCGGAGTTACGTTGGAGCGCTCCGCCAACCGTCCGGCCACGCGCTCCTGGCTGCGCAGGCGCGAAGCGTCCATCAACATTTTTCCGGCCCAGCGGTACACGTTAAATTGAGCCAGCAGGGGCCGCATCGACCGCATGCGGTCCCGTTGCTCCTCTAATGGCATAGTCAGGGCGGCCGCCAGCGCGTCGCTGCTGGCTTCCAGATTGTAGGGATTCACGATGAGCGCTTCGGTCAGTTCGCGCGCCGCTCCGGTGAATTCGCTGAGCACGAGGACGCCTTTGAGGTCGGTGCGCGCGGCTACAAATTCCTTCGCCACCAGATTCATGCCGTCGTGCAGGGCGCTCACGTAGCAAAGATCGGCCGCGCGAAAGAAGCGAAATACTTCCGGCGGCTCGTGGTGGGAGCGGAACAGGATGATGGGCCGGTATCCCTCGCTGCCAAACCGTTGATTGATGCGAGCGGCCAGGAGTTCCACGGTCTCGCTGAGTTGCCTGTAGCGAGCGATCTTGGTCCGGCTGGGCGCCGCGAGTTGGGCGAAACTGAAACGGCCGCGGAATTCCGGATAGCGCTCCAGCAGGAGTTCGACGGCCAGCAAGCGCTCTTCGATGCCCTTGGTATAGTCCAGACGGTCGACGCCAACGCCGAGGAGTGCGCCTGGTTTTAATCCCAGATCCCGCCACACCTGGGCCCGGCACTCCTCGGGACTGGGCGCTGTCTCCACCCAGTGGACGGGCCATTCCAGTGCGATGGGATAGGGGCGGATCAGCGTGCGGTGCCCGCGCATGACGACCGCGTTGTGCTCGCGGTCGATGCGTGTTTCCAGATACCGGTCGACGGAATCCATGAAATTGTTGCAGTGGAGTTGCGTGTGGAAGCCGACAATGCTGCTGCCCAACAAGCCTTCGAGCAGTTCATTGCGCCAGGGACAGATTCCCATGATTTCCGCGTTGGGCCAGGGGATGTGCCAGAAGGCGATGACGGTTGCGGAGGGCAGGCGCTTGCGAATCATGGCGGGTGCCAGGGCGAAGTGGTAATCCTGCACCAGGATGATGGGGTCCTTTGAATCCACTTCACTGGAGACCGCGTCGGCGAATTTCTGGTTGACGGCGAGGTACTGCCGCCAGTCTTCGGCGCGGAAGAGCGGCCGGGTATGGGCGACGTGACAGAGGGGCCACAGGCCTTCGTTGGAGAAGCCGTAATAGTAGCCCTGCTGCTCTTCCTCGGAGAGCCAGACGCGGCGGATATGATACGATTCTTCTCCGGGCGGGACGCTGACGTGATCGTGGCTGTCCACGGTCTCGCGATCCGCGTCGCCGCTGCCGTGGGCCACCCAGACGCCGGAGCAGGCACGCATCACCGGTTCGAGCGCGGTGACCAGGCCGCTGGCGGGATGTTGGACTTCGATGCCGCCATCGGCCGTGTGCTTGTGAATGTAGGGTTCGCGATTGGCGAGGATGATAATTCTTTCGCCGTGTAGATACCGGTTCAGATTTTGTTTCAGGCGTTCGGCGGTCCACTGACCGGGAGCATCCTCCCGTTCGCTGGCCATGCGGCCCACCAGTTCCCGCACGTCGCTGAGAATGGGCTGAAATTCCGGGCTTTTCTGGGTCCCGCCGCCGCGAAGCAGGCGGCGAAGTTCGAGGCTCCAGTCATAGCGTGCCCAGCGGGCTGCGAACAGGGGCACGCCCAAAGCCATCAGGGCGAGGACGGCAAAGGCAATATTGAGGAACGTCAGGGCCTGGGCTTCCCGCCGTTCGATGAAGCTGAGGTCGTGCAGCAGAATCGCGAAGCCCAGTTCCTGTGCCTGGTTCCTGATGGGCATGACGCTGAGATGGACGCGGCCGGTGGGCAGGTTCGCCACGGTGCTCCATTCCTGGAGGCGGTCCGCGCTATTTCCGCTGGAATCGGCTGCCCGAACCCGGGTGCCCACGGCCCAACAGTTGAAATCGTCGGGGAAACCGGGGGTGCTGGCTCGCGGCTTAAACTCCGCATCGCAGGCCGCCGCGCCCATGACGCGTTCGTCGCGCGTCAGGTCCATCAGCCGCTTCTGAAGATCCTTGGGGTCGCCGTTCCAGGCATCGGCGAGCGATTGAGCCGCGCCGGTCAGCACCAACCGGGCACGCGAACTGACGTCGCGTTCAAACCACTCGCGCGCCGTGGTATGCACAACGGCCGACGCCCCCCATGCCAACAGGGCCAGGGCCAGGAGCAGGGCCAATATGAACTGGAACATCCGCGGCATCCGGTTATTTTCATTGAAGCACGTTCATCCTGTGCTACTGTCCGAAATATGCGGCTCGAGGACCTCGGAGTGATCGGAAACTGCCAGTTCTCCGCGCTGATCCACAATAGCGGGGAGATTGTCTGGTGCTGTTTACCACGATTCGATTCCGAACCGGTGTATTCGACGCTGTTGGACAGCCAGGATGGCGGGCGATTCCGCATCGGCCCGGCGAATGGAGAGAGGGGCACGCAGCGGTACCAGCCGAACACGAATATCCTGGAAACGACATTTCAAACCTCCACGGGAGTGTTTCGGGTAATCGATTTTGCGCCGCGATTCCTGCAGTTCGGCCGCGCGTTCCGGCCGACGCAACTGATCCGGATCGTGGAGCCGATGGAAGGCACGCCACGCATCGCGGTGGTCTGCGAGCCCAAGCTGGGCTGGTCGAAAGCGAGGCCCCTGGTGTTGCAGGGTTCGCATCATGTTCGCTATGAGGGATTCGCCAGCCAGTTGAGGCTGACCACGGATATTCCCAATTCCTATCTTGGGGGCCAGGGTTTCACGCTCACCGGACGACAACACCTGGTGCTGAGTTGGGGCGCGCCGGTGGAAGAGCCGCTGGCGCCGTTGTGCGAGCGCTTCTGGAGCGAGACGGCCCGCTACTGGCAGAACTGGGTAAAGCGGTGCGATATTCCGCCGCATTTCCAGCAGGAAGTCATCCGCTCCGCGCTGACTTTGAAGCTGCATTGCTTTGAAGACACCGGAGCCATCATCGCCGCGATGACTACGTCGATTCCGGAGTCGCCCGGAAGTGGGCGCACCTGGGATTATCGCTATTGCTGGCTGCGCGACTCCTACTATGTGCTGAACGCCTTCGGCCTGCTGGGCCAGTTTGAAGAGCGCGAGCAGTTCGTCCAGTATCTGCTGAATGTCGCCGGCGGGGCGCCGGGACTCAACCTGGCGCCGCTGCACCGCGTGGACGGATCGCAGAACCTCGAAGAGTCGATTCTGGAGAACTGGCCGGGCTATAACGGCGAACAGCCCGTGCGGATCGGCAATGGGGCGGCCTTGCACACCCAGAACGATATCTACGGAGAAATGGTGCTGGCGCTGACGCCGATTTTCCGCGACGAACGTATGAGCGCGGAGCGTTCGCCCGCGGCGTTTCGTCTGATTGAGGGTCTGGCGCGAAAGGCCATCTCTCTGGCCGGCGTTCCCGATGCGGGCATCTGGGAGTATCGCACCGAATGGAAGCCGCAGACGTTCTCAAGCCTCATGTGCTGGGCCGCCGCGGACCGCATGGCCGGCATAGCGGACCTGCATGAACCGGCGCTCGCTTCCGAGTTCCGCGCGGCGGCGGACCGCATCCACGCCGAAGTCATGGCGCAATCCTGGAACGCCGCGAAGCAGAGTTTCGTGGGCCACTATGGCGGAGAAGACCTGGACGCTTCTCTGTTACAGATGGTCCGCTTGCGCTTTGTTCCCCCGGGAGATGCCAGACTGGGCAGCACGCTCGACGCCATTTACAGAGATCTGGCGCGGGACGGCTGGCTGCAGCGCTATAGCCTCAACGATGGTTTCGGCAAGCCCTCGGTCGCCTTTGTGATCTGTACGTTCTGGTTAATCGAGGCGCTGGCCGCGGCGGGACGCCGTGAGGAGGCGCGGGCTATGTTCGACCGGATTCATGGAGCGTTATCGCCCCTGGGACTGCTCTCGGAGGACTACTCGCCCGCGCCGCCGCGCATGTGGGGTAATTTCCCGCAAACCTACTCACACGTGGG
>JADGNS010000382.1 GCA_017883355.1 Candidatus Solibacter sp. | reverse complement strand
AAATCCCAGCGACGGGACCCAGTTTGTCGCGCAATTGGCGCAGTTCAGCGAGTTGGAGCAGGTCATGGCAATTCGCGGCGACCTGGACACCCAGATGGCCGCGGCCACGGCGGCCGGCACCTCCGGAACAAGCGCCACGAGCGCCGGCACAGCAGTTTAAGACCGACCAAGGACAAAAACCATGTTTACAGCCTTTTCAACAGCCCTATCCGGCCTCTCGGCCAGCGCCATCGCAGTGGATGCGATCGGCAACAACCTTGCCAACCTCAATACGGCGGGCTACAAAGCCACGGGCGTCCAGTTCCAGGACCTGATGTCGCAGACGCTCGGTGCTGGAACCGACAACAACGATGTGGGGCAAGGAGTCGGGCCGTGCGGGATAGTCCGCAACTTCAGTCAAGGTGCGATCCAGACGACCGGGGGCGCCTTCGATGCTGCCATACAGGGCGACGGATTCTTCGTAGTCCACGACCAGGCCAACCAGACTCTATTCACCCGCGCCGGGAACTTCAGCCTGGATACGAACGGCAACCTGGTGACGGCCAGCGGAGAAAATGTTCAGGGATGGAGCGCGACCAACGGTGTAGTGAACGCCAGCGGCGCGGTGGGAAACATCAATGTCCCGGTCGGCGCCCTTATCCCAGCCACCGCCACCACCAACATGAGCATGGACGTCAATCTCGATTCACGGGCTGCGGTTGGGGCTGTGATCACCGCTCCGGTCGAGGTGATCGATTCCCAAGGCGGCACGCACGTGCTGACAGCCAGCTTCACCAAGACCGCCGCCAACGCGTGGACCTACGCTGTGACAATTCCAGCGGCCGATCTGACCAGCGGCACCGGCAGCATCGTCACCGGTTCGCTGGCCTTCGGAGCCAATGGCCAGTTGACCACTCCCGCAGTGACCGCCAATCCGGCGTTGGCGATCAGCGGCCTGGCTGATGGTGCAGCCAATATGGCCATCGCCTGGAATCTGTACAACCCCGCCGGCACGGGACGTCTGACGCAGTTCGCGCAAACATCAGGTCTTTCCAGCTCTACTCAGGACGGCTCCGCCGCGGGGCAGATCACCAGCATCAGCCTGTCCGACGGCGGACTGGTGGTGGCGCGGTACTCCAACGGTCAGCAAGCTACCGTGGCGCAGTTGGCAGTGGCCACGGTGCGCAATCCCGAGACGCTGAAGGCAGTGGGCAACAATAATCTCCAGGCCACGGTCGCAACGGCTCCGCCCGCGGTTGGAGGCTCCGGCAGCGGCGGACGCGGCAAAGTGGTGGGCGGCGCCATCGAAGCGTCCACCGTGGACATCGCTCACGAGTTCACCGAGCTGATCACGATGCAGCGCACTTACCAGGCGAATTCGCGTGTCATCACCACGAACGACGAAATGCTGCAGGAGACACTCAACATCAAGCGGTAAGGCGAGGTCCCAGGTACCCAAGGAGATGGAAACGATTCAACAGATGCTGGCGATGTGCCTGGTGCTGGTCCTGCTAGGGGGGGCGCTCTGGTGGCTGCGGCGGAAAGGTCTGGCCCAGTTCTCCCACCCCGGGTTCGGCAAGAGCGAACGCAAGATGCGGGTGGTGGAGAAGTTGCCACTTTCGCCCGGACACTCGCTGCACCTGGTGCGGGTCGGCGACCGCATGCTTCTCGTCGCGTCGTCTCCAGGCGGTTGCGCGCTGCTGGAAGCGTTGCCGGGCGATGGACTCCCCCAGGGACAGGAGCCGGTGCGATGAAACACTGCGGCGCCCTGATGCTGGCTGCGTCATCGGCTTTCGGGGCCACCACGCCGCCACCCACATCGCTCTTCGGGGTGACCATGAACCCGGGTAACGGCTCTCTCTCCGTGCCGTTGCAGATCGTCATTCTTCTGACGCTGCTGACATTGCTGCCGGCCGTCATCATGTCGATCACGCCGTTTTTGCGCATCGTGATCGTACTGCACTTCCTACGGCAGGCACTCGGAACGCAGACGGTGCCGAGCAACCAGGTGATGTTGGGGATATCCCTTTTCCTGACGATGCTCATCGTCCAGCCGGTCGCACTGGACATGTACCACCAGGGATGGGAACCGCTGCAGAAGAACGAAATCTCCTCTGAGCAGGCCTTCGACGCGGCCGCGAAACCACTCAAAACTTTCCTGCTGCGCTATGCGCGGGAGAAGGATGTGAAGCTCTTCGTCGAGATTTCGCACGCCGCCCCACCCAGAACGCCGGCGGATCTGGAACTGCGGTTGCTCATTCCCGCTTACATCCTCTCCGAACTGAAGGCGGGCTTTCAAATCGGGGCGGTTTTGTTCATGCCGTTCCTGATTATCGACCTTGTCGTGGCGTCCGTGACGCTCTCAATCGGAATGATTCAGCTACCGCCGGTGATGATCTCCGCTCCCTTCAAGATTCTCCTCTTCGTCCTCGCCGACGGATGGAACCTGGTGATCGGCTCGTTATTGAAAGGATTCTACGCATGACTCCGGAATTTGTGATTCAGATCATTCGCGAGGCCTTGATGACCGCCTTCTGGCTCAGCGCTCCCCTGCTCGCCGTGGGGTTCGTCGCCGGTATCGCGATCAGCCTAGTGCAGATTGTGACCTCCATTCAGGATTCGGCATTCAGCACCATCCCGCGCCTTGCCGTCTTCCTGGCGACCTTCATACTGTCCCTACCGTGGATGCTGCAGAAGCTGACGTCCTACACGGTCTTGATCCTCGGAGACCTCGGCCGTTATGGGCGGTAGCCTGGCACTCACCACGTCAACCCTGCTCGGCTTTCTGTTAACGCTGGCCCGCGTCGCCGGCGCGTTCATTTTTGTACCCATGCCGGGTCTCAGGACCGGTTTCGACCTGGCACGTACCGCGCTCACCGTCAGCATCACCATCGCCTTATTCGCGCAGTGGCCTCAAGTGCCTGCCGATACTTCCATCGGTGTCGTGGCGGGGTGGCTGATCGCCGAAGCCGGATTTGGCGTCGGCATCGGGTTGGCCGTGGCCTTCGTGACGGAAGCATTCGGCGTCGGAGCGCAGATCATGGGACTGCAGGCCGGCTACGCGTATGCCTCTACCATCGACCCCAGCACCCAGGCGGACTCGGGCATTCTGGTGATCTTCGCGCAACTGACGTCCGGGCTGCTGTTCTTCACTCTCGGGCTGGATCGCGAGGTCCTGCGGATCTTCGCCCACAGCATGGAAGTGATGCCGGCGGGGTCGATCCTGATGTCCCGAAGTGCCGGCGAACACCTTCTCTCCCTCGGCGCTCTCATGTTCTCCACGGGTCTTCGTCTCGCCATGCCGGTAGTGGCGGTCCTGGTGCTGGTGGATGTTTCGCTCGCGCTGTTGGGCCGCATCAATTCGCAGCTCCAACTGTTGACGGTGGCGTTCCCGATCAAGATGATGGTAGGGCTTTTCGTGTTGAGCTGGGTGGCACTGTTGCTGCCAACGCTGTTCCGCGCCGAGGCCGCGACCACGCTAGCGGCCATCAGAAATCTGGCAGGACGGTAGTGCCGGCATGGCGGACAAAAGCCAACAAACCGAACAGCCCACACAACGACGCCTGAATAAGGCGCGCGAAGAGGGTCAGTTCGCAACCGCGCGCCTCTTCGTCGGCGCACTGCAGTTTCTCACCTTTGTCGCCCTGCTCCGCTCCTGGGGTAGCCAGTGGGTCGCCGATCTGCATCGCAGCATGGCGCTGCTGCTGCAGCACGGACTCGGATCGCGCCTGGATCCAGCCCAGGTGATCACGCTCAGCCTCGACTTCCTGAAGCGGGCGCTCATGCCGCTCGGGCTGGGTGGCGCGGCGATCATGCTGGTCACGCTGGCCGCACAATTGCTGGTCACACGCTTCGGCATCAGCCTCAAGAAGCTCTCGCCCGATCTCAAACGGCTGAATCCGCTCTCCAAACTACGCCAGTTACCCAGAGAGAACATTCCCGCGCTGCTGCAGGCGGCGATCATGCTGCCGGTCTTCGGCGCCGCGGTCTATTACCTGGTACGCGACGATTTTGAGGGCTTTCTCTCCCTTCCCCTGAAGAGTGTGACAGCCGGCGCGGCGCACGTCGGCGCATCGCTGCAGTTGTTGTTATGGAAGGCGTCGTTGCTGTTTATGGTATTCGGCGCGGTGGATTTATTCCGCCAGAAGCAGCGCTACCAGAAGGACCTCAAGATGAGCAAGCAAGAGGTCCGCGACGAGCACAAGGAACTGGAAGGCAACCCGCTGATGAAATCGCGCATCCGGCGCCTGCGCCGCGACATGGCCCGCCGGCGCATGATGCACGAAATACCCACGGCCACCGCGGTAATCGTGAATCCCACGCATTTTGCGGTGGCGCTGAAGTACGACGTGAACTCGCCGGGCGCGCCGCGAGTGGTGGCGAAAGGCAAGAATTATCTTGCCCTGCGGATCCGGCAGAAGGCTATCGAAAATCAGGTGCCTCTCATCGAGAATCCGCCTCTGGCGCAGGCGCTGTACAAGTCGGTGGATGTCGGCCAGGAAATTCCGGCTCATTTCTACCGCGCAGTGGCGGAAGTTCTCGCCTACATCTTCAAGTTGATGAACGGCAGGCTACCTGCATAGGATTGCGGGGACAGAGGAGAAGACATTGGCACAGGCGAAATCAAGCGCGGCGGCGGCGAACTGGAGGGACTTCTCCGGAATGCTGGGAGTGAACTGGCGCGACATCGGCGTGCCCCTGGCTGTGCTCGGCATCGTCATCGCGCTGATCACACCGCTGCCGGGTTTCGTGCTCGACGTCCTGATCGTCACGGACATAATGATGTCCGTGGTGGTGATGATGGTGGCGCTGTACATTCAGCGGCCGGTGGATTTCAGCTTGTTCCCTACCACGCTCTTGCTACTGACGCTCTTCCGCCTGTCGCTCAACATATCCTCCACCAGGCTGATCCTGATGAACGGGAATGTCGGCACCTCCGCTGCTGGAGAGGTAATCCAGGCATTCGGCAATTTCGTGGTGGGCGGTAATTACATCATCGGTGCGGTCATCTTTCTGGTGCTGATTGCCATCCAGTACGTGGTCATCAACCATGGCGCGGTGCGCATTTCCGAAGTAACCGCGCGCTTCACCCTTGATGCACTGCCCGGAAAGCAGATGTCGATCGACTCCGACCTCAGCTCCGGTCTGATCGACGATACCGAAGCGCGGCGCCGCCGCAAGCAACTGGTCAACGAATCGGAGTTCTACGGCGCTATGGACGGCGCATCCCGCTTCACTCAACGCGATGCGGTGGCCGCCATCATCATCACCGCCATTAACATAATTGCGGGTTTCCTGATCGGGGTGCTGCAGCACGGAATGGACTTGCGCCGAGCGATTGAAACCTATACCGTCCTGACTATCGGCGATGGTCTGGTAACCGTCATCCCCGCGCTGATGATTTCGATTTCGGGCGCCTTGATCGTCACCCGCGCGAGTTCCGACGAAAAGTTGGGTACGGACTTCGCCAAGCAGCTATTCGGCAGTCACCAGCCCCTGCTGTTGGCTAGCGGCGTTCTGATCGTGCTGGCGGCATTTCCGGGCATGCCGGCGTTTCCGTTTCTCCTCATGGGTTCGGGTCTGGGTGTGGTGGGCTGGAGCATGCGTAAGAAGAAGGCCGCAGGAGAACTCGCCGCCGCCTC
>JADGNS010000381.1 GCA_017883355.1 Candidatus Solibacter sp. | reverse complement strand
ATCTAAATCTCTCCCACACCCCGCACCAGTGACCGAGCCAGCAGATTTGGAGTTCTGGATCCAGATAGATCATAAGCCCTAGCGCGTCTGGAGACAATGGCCCCTGCATCTGAGAGTCGAATAGATCGAGCGGCCCGGCAGGCAGGCAAGTGTCAAAGTGCTGCCCCAGAGTGTTACGTTTGTTCTCCAGCAGGTGACTTGCATGTGCGGCACCGGGAAAAGTGTGCGGCCCAACCGCACTACCACACGTGCCAGTCTTCCACTTCAGGCTGCGCCGGAGTGTTACCGATCACGCGCGCGTGCAGCACCACCTGCAGGTTCTTGGATTCCCATCCGGCCGGCAGCTTGCGTAGAATTACGCCGAGCTGCTCGGGATCGGCCAGCAGGCGTCCGGCCGCTTCGGTGCCGAACTGCTTCAGACCCGCTGCCACGATCGTCAATCCCCCGGTGAGGGAATTCCGAATCCGGCAGATCAGGATGTAATCCTCGGGCGCCGACCCGTCATCGGTCGACGGAATCGACCACTGCCGCGCCTTCTGCGTATCGGCGATCACCACTACCGAACCCGGCGTCCAGCTAAACCGGAACCTCCAGCTCTGCTGCAACTGCATGGTCCACCGGTTGGTGACTGCGCCGATCAGCAGCGTCTGTGTTCTCCGCAAATCGGCGAACTCGATGGCGCTGGCCAGCCGCACGCGCGCGTTCTGCGAGTGCCGCGCCAGCATGGCCGAGACTTCGGTGGCGGCCACCATGTCCCCAAACCCCACGTACTGGTTGAAGACCGGGACGATGTCGGCGCCGGTCAAGGCGTTCGCCGGCAGCTTGATCGCCCGTTGCATCGGCAGTTCCTGCGCCGGCAGGCTCTCTTCGTTCATCTTCAGCGCCCGCCCCGAAGGGTGGTACACGAGAGGGTGAGCCACGGCGATCAGCAGCGGTTCCGGCGCCCGGAAAACCGGGCTCCAGAATTGCTGGAAGGCTTGCATGTTCGGGCTTCCACTCAGTAGTTTGGCCGCGGCCAGGACCCCCACCACTACCAGCACCGTCCCGCAGCAGGCCAGGATCAGACCGCGGCGCCATGGCTGCAGTTTGGGTTCCGCCACCATCGGCGGCGCTGCCGGCAGTACCTCTACCTCAAGCGGCACTGCGTTCACGTGCCGGAATTCCGGCGCGTAGGCGCCCGATGGCAGATCGATTCGTACCGGCGATGCGCTCCCTTCCGCCGTCACGTAAAACTGCGCCAGCCGCTTGCGCACTTCCCGCGCGCTCACCCGCACGATGGTGTCGTCGCCCAGGTCCGTTTGCGAATGCCGCCCGAAAACCTCGATCGCGATAATCCGCTCCTTGAGCGCTTCCGCCTCGCCCGAAAGCGCCTTCTCACACACGTATTCCAGGAATTGTTGACACCGCCTGCTGCCGTGGAACATGGGGCTCGCCAGAATTCTCGCTAGTTCGTGGCGGACCTCGTCTGCGTTCGGCCTATTCATGCTGGGAACGGCTGCGACATCCCGTCCGGCGACCACCACTTTCGACATGGAATTCCTCTCCCCACAGACCCTGCCTATTGATTCTGGCTACTTCTACGGATCGATGCAAGCCACCTGCTGGAGAACAATGTAACACTTTGGAGCCGCACTTTGAGCCCGCCTGCTTTCCGGGGCCGCGGCGCCAGGAGCGTGGGTCGCTCGATATATTCGGGTCTCAAATGCAGGGGGGCCATTGTCTCCCGACGCGCTAGGGCTTATGATCTATCTGGATCCAGAACTCCAAATCTGCTGGCTCGAGTCACTGGTGCGGGGTGTGGGAGAGATTTAGGTCGTAAGACCACAATTTAGGGGCGTCAATGCGACATATTCGATGCTATTTGCTGATTGGTTTCTGCGCTGTAGCAAACCTCCTGGCGCAGACCGATCGCGGCGTCATCACCGGTACGGTGAAGGACGTGAGCGGGGCGGTCGTGCCCGGTGCCCAGGTCACGGCGATTCAGACTAATACGAACGCCAACTTTAAAACAAAAACGACCACCTCGGGAGATTTCACCGTGCCGTCGCTGCCGGTGGGGACCTACCAGGTCCGGGTCGAAGAAACAGGCTTCAAGACGTTTCTCGCCAACAAGGTAGAGGTGGGCGCCGGAGCCACGGTGTCGCTCGACGTGACCATGGAATTGGGCACCACGCAGCAGACGGTCGAAGTGCTGGCCAATGCGCAGATGTTGCAGACCGAGGCGGGCCGGGTGGCCACGGAGGTGTCCAGCCGGTTGGTGGACGAACTGCCGGTCGTGGTGAACGGCGCGGTGCGCAGTCCGTTCGACCTCTCGGCTAGCGCGGCGGAGGTGAACGCCACGGGCCAGTACCGTGTGGGCGGAGGCAGGGGCGGCGCTTACGGCATGACGCTGGACGGCACGGCGGTCACAACCGCCGGCCAGTTGGACAGCAACGGCGTCACCTGGACCCAGATCAATACCCCCTCGGTAGATGCCATCACCGAGCTCAGCGTGACCTCCGGCGGCTTCAAAGCCGACATGGGCCACGCTTCCGGCGGCACGGTGAGTTTCGTGTCCAAAAGCGGCACCAACCAGTTTCATGGAACCGCATACGAGTTCCTGCGCAACCAGGTCCTGGACGCCAAGGGCTTCTTCGGGGCCACCAAGCCGGTATACAAACAGAACGACTTCGGAGTGACGGCGGGCGGGCCGGTGCGGATTCCCAAGTTGTACAACGGCAAGGACAAGACCTTCTTCTTCATCTCCTACGAAGGCTTCCGCAACCGCGCGGGGGCTAGCCCGACGCCCTCCAGCATTCCGCCGACGGAGTTCTACACCGGCGACCTGCACAACTACGTGGATGCCACCGGCAAGATGTACCAGATTTACGATCCGGACTCGCAGACGTTTGCCAACGGCGCCTACACCAGGGCCCCGTTCCCCAACAACCAGATTCCGCAGACGCGGATCGATCCGGTGGCCAAGGCCATCATCGGGTTCGTACAACCGTTACTGAAACCGAACGTTGCGGGACTGACGCCCGGCACCTCCGGCTACACGCGGAATAACTACACTTCCGCCGGCAGCACCATCTCGCCGAACAACAAATTCAGCGCCAAGGGCGACCAGGTGTTGAACTCCAAGCAGCGGGTCTCGTTCTTCTTCGAGCGCACGCGACAGAAGGACCAGTATGGCCCCACCGGCGCTCCAGGACTGCCCGCCCCTCTGGCCGGCAGCCCGGGGTATAACCAGTCGGACGTTTACCGCATCAGTCACGATTGGACCATCTCGCCGACCTTGCTGAACCGCTTCTATGCCGGCGGCAATAACTGGTCGCAGAACCACGGGTCGTTCGCCACATTCAGCGGGTCGCCTCAGGCCCAGGGACTTACCACCGTCTCCACCGGCTGGAAGGAGAAGGGGATCTGCATTCCGAACTATCCCGACTGCAACGTCGATTTTCCGCAAGTCAATTTTTCCAACAGCGAGTTCACCAACTGGGGCCAGCCCGCGCCCAACGGTTCGGATAACATCGTGGTGGAATTCCATGACGACATGACCAAGTCCATGGGCCGCCATACCCTTAAGTGGGGCTACTTCTACAACAACACTCACTACAACGGCTTCGGCTTGCAGAACATGGCGGGCAACGTGACCTTCCAGGCGTTGAATACCGGCGTCCCGCTGATCACCAGCCAGGCCACCGGAGGCGGCAGCGCATTCGCGTCCTTCCTGCTGGGGCAGGTGTCCGGCTATTCGCTCGACACGCCGCGATACCTCGCTACTATGTTCCGTACCCACCAGATGTATTTTCAGGACGATTGGCGGGTATCCTCGAAGCTCACCCTGAACCTGGGGCTGCGCTTCGAACTCAACCAGCCGCCCATGGTAGGGGAAGACATGATGAGCGATCTGGACATGGGCCTGGCTAATCCTGGAGCGGGCGGACTGCCGGGAGCGCTGATTTTCGCCGGCACCGGCGCCGGGAGGACGGGCAGACGCACCCTGGTAGACGGTTGGCACGGCTTCGGACCACGGCTGGGCTTCGCTTACTCCCTGAACAGCAAGACCGCCATCCGGGGAGCCGCTTCGCGCAGTTTCGGGCCGATCACCTACGTGGGTAGCTCGTCTCACAACCTGGGAATCATCCAGCGAATCACGGTCAACGACCAAAGCCAGGGTCTGAGCCCGCTCTGGGTGTTGCAGAATGGCGCGACGCCATGGGCCCAGGTGCCCAATATCAATCCTTCGGTGGGCAACGGGTCCAACGTTCCGTACTACAACGGAAAGGCGGCCAGCACGCCATCCGACGAACTGACGTACGCGTTCAACATCGAACGCCAGCTTACGGGCAACTCGGCGGTGGAAGTGGGCTATCTGGGCACACTGGCGGCCGGCATCCAGTCGACCCTGCTGGCGTACAACCAGATCAACTATACCAAGCTGCCGGCAAACCTCAGCCCGTTCACGGCCGCGGGTCGCACCTTGATGAACTCACAGGTGGGCTCGGTGGCTGCCAACGCGGCGGGAGTGGTGCCGCCCTGGTCCGGATTCAACCAACTGTGGGGCACCGGGTCAACGGTGGCGCAATCGCTGCGGCCGTTCCCGCAGTACTCGACGGTGGATACCATCAATGGCCAGGGCGACCGTATCGGCCACTCCACCTATCATTCGATGCAGGTGAAGTTCTCCCACCGGTATTCCTCGGGCCTCACCGTGCAGGCGTCGTACGTGCTTTCGAAGTTGCTGACCGACGCGGACAGCGGGGGCGGCATACCGGAAGACCACTACAACCGCCGTCTGGAGAAGTCGATCGGCTCTTACGACCAGACCCACGTGGTGAAGATCAACTATGTGTATGAGCTACCCTTTGGCAAGGGAAGGAAGTTCCTGAGCCAGAAGGACGTGGCGACTGCCATTGTGGGCGGCTGGCGCTTCTCCGGGATTCAGAACTACTCCAGCGGGACCCCCTTCGGTTTGGGAACCACGGTCAGTTTCCCCATCTTCAATGGCGGCAACCGGCCCACCGTGCCTACCTACGACGGGTGGCGCGGCAGCATCGCGGGAAGTAAGTTCGATCCCGCGGTGGACAAATTCCTCCAGCCGGTTTCCTACTTCGGTACGCAGCCTACGGACGCGCTGGGCACGATGACCAGATACAACCCTAAGTTGCGCAACTTGCCGGGCCTCAGCGAGAGCGCTTCCCTGGCCCGGAGCATCACGCTCCATGAGCAAAAGCACCTGGACTTCCGGTGGGAGACCTTCAACCTGCTGAACCGGACCCAGTTCGGCTCGTTGAGCGGCGGCGGTACGCTGCAAAACGCCAATTTCGGCCTGTGGCGCGCGCAGTCGAATTCGGGGCGCCGCATGCAAATGTCGCTGAAACTCTACTGGTAATAGTGGGGCAGGCGGGGTACCCTCTGGGTCCGCCTGCCAATTAAAGGGCGGGGCAGCCCCCCCGCCCACCCACGCAACGCGCTACGTTACGGGCAGGACCCCAAAACAAGATCGAGGAGACGTATGACGAAAAGTAATATCCATTCGACGGTATTGGCTGGCAGCGCCGCTCATGGACGGCGTTCCTTCTTTCAAAAAGCCGCCGGGGCGCTGGCCGCCGGATTCCTGGTTGACGAAACGCTGGAA
>JADGNS010000380.1 GCA_017883355.1 Candidatus Solibacter sp. | reverse complement strand
CGGAACGGGCTGGAGGCAGCGGGGGCAGTACGCGTATCTTACGTCCTCAAGGCTGGGCTGGACGGCGTCTTCCATGTCTTGAGGCCAATATAGCACCGGGTTGCGGATACAGTTGTACTCCCTCTGGTTATAATCGAAGAGTGCGACTTATCTCAACGTTTCTCCTGATTCTTGGTTTGGCCGGATGTCATCGCGGCGTGGAAAGCAAAGACGCGGTGCGTCAGGGCGTGCTCGATTACCTGGCCACCAAAGGCATGACACCCACGGCGATGGATATTAACGTGACGGCTGTGAAGTTCAACGGCGACACGGCGGACGCGACGGTGTCGTTCGCCGCCAAAGGTACCGGCGCCGGGCAAATGGCGATCCAGTACCACCTGCAGCTAAAAGACAGCAAATGGGCGGTCGTGGGCCGGCAGGATGCGAACCAGCACGGGGGCGGGCAGATGCCTCCCGGGAGCGCTCCGATGGGCGCCGCGGCGCCGGGCACGGATAATCCTCACGGCGGAATGGGCGCGCCGGGAGCCGGGGGCAAGATGCCGGCGCCGGAAGACCTGCCGCCGGCCAGCAAAAAGAAATGAAGCGAGTCGCCATTCTGGGTGGTGGTCCGGCGGGGGCATTCGCCGCGGAGAAGCTGGCATCGGCCGGCCTGGACGTGGTTCTGATGGATGAGAAGCTCGCCTGGGAAAAGCCTTGCGGCGGAGGACTGACCCACAAAGCCTACAGCCAATATCCGTTTCTGATCGACAACTCCACCCCGAAGCGGCTGGTGACGGAAAGCGTGCTGTCAGCGCCGAATGCCGGCGAGGCGAGGCTGAAGCTGGGCGACCCGCTGGTGATCTATTCGCGCTTCGACTTGAACAACATGCTGCTGGAGCGGGCCGAGCGGGCCGGGGCGCAGATCGAAAAAACGCGCGTCACCGGAATGGAGCGGCAGGGCGCGGGGTGGCGCCTGGGGACAGCAGGCGGCAAGCTGGACGCGGATTTCTGCATCGTGGCCACGGGCGCGCGCAATCCGCTGCGCGACGTGGGAACCCAACTCACGCCGCCCGACACCATGTCGGCGCTGGGGTACTACGTGCAAGGCGATCAGGCGCAGATCGACATCCAGTTCTTGCCGGATCTGGAGGGATACATCTGGATCTTCCCGCGGTGCGGTCATCTATCGGTGGGGATCTGCGGCAAGGGTGAGGCGGCGGGTTCCCTGCGGAAGCGCCTGGAAGCGTACATGGCGGGACGCGGCCTGTCCTGGAAGGGTGCGGCGTTTTACAGCCATCTGCTGCCCTCGCTGGACACGAAATCGTGGAAGGACAACCGGGTGGCGGGCGCGGGCTGGATGGCGGTGGGCGACGCGGCGGGACTGGTGGACCCGATCACGGGGGAGGGCCTGTACTACGCGATTCGATCGGGCGATCTGGCGGCGCAGAGCCTGCTCAACGACGCGGGGGGCGCGGCCGAGAGCGTGAATCGCTATCGCGGGTTGCTGCGGCACGATTTCGCGGCCGACCTGGAGTTCGGCTCGCGGTTGGCCAAGCGGGTGTTTCTGGGGCGTTTCCTGCACGGTTCGGTGCCGCAGCGGATGGTGGAATTCACGCGGCGTTCGCCGCGGTTTGCCAACGTGATGCAGGATCTGTTCGCGGGCAAGCAGCCCTACCTGGGGTTGAAGCGCCGTCTGATGCGCAATTTGCACGGAAGCCTGTACGAGATCGCGATGAGCGTCGGGTTTGGCAGCGTGGTGCCCAAGGCAGGGGGAGTGTAGGGCGGGCAAGTTTTTTCAACGCAGAGACGCAGAGAACCCCGAATATATTATTGATTTTCTCTGCGTCTTCCTCTGCGTTCTCTGCGTCTCTGCGTTGAATAGCATTTTAGGGTGATGCGATGACACATACTAAGTCCGAAGAGCTGTTTCGGCGGGCGGTGGAGAAGATTCCGGGCGGGGTGAACTCGCCGGTGCGGGCCTTCCGCAGCGTGGGCGGGCAGCCCATTTTCATCGCGCGCGGCCAGGGTTCGCACCTGTTCGACGTGGACGGGAACGAGTACATCGATTACGTGGGATCGTGGGGGCCGCTGCTGTTGGGGCACCGGCATCCGGAGATCCTCGCGGCGTTAGAGAAGGCGCTGGGGATCGGCACGAGTTTCGGCGCGCCGACCGAGCAGGAGATCGATCTGGCGGACGCCATCTGTGAGGCGGTGCCCTCGATCGAAATGGTGCGGCTGGTGAATTCGGGCACGGAGGCGACGATGTCGGCCATCCGGGTGGCGCGCGGGTTCACGGGGCGCGACCTGATCGTAAAGTTCGAGGGCTGCTATCACGGACATGTGGATTCGCTGCTGGTGAAGGCGGGGTCGGGCCTGGCGACGCTGGGGATCGCGGACACCCAGGGAGTGCCGAAGGCGTTCGCGGATACCACCATTGCCCTGCCCTACAATTCGCTGGAAGCGCTGGAAGCGGCGTTTCGCGCGCATGGGGAGCGGATCGCGGGGGTAATTGTGGAGCCGGTGGTGGGCAACATGGGGTGCGTGCCTCCCCTGCCCGGCTACCTGGAAGGCATGCGCGAGATCACGGCGCGGTATGGCGCGCTGCTGATCTTCGACGAAGTGATGACCGGGTTCCGGGTGGCGTTCGGCGGCGCACAGGCGAGGTATGGCATCCGGCCGGACTTGACGACGCTGGGCAAGGTGATCGGCGGCGGGTTGCCGGTGGGGGCATACGGCGGACGGCGGGACATCATGAGCATGGTGGCGCCGGCGGGGCCGATCTACCAGGCGGGAACGTTATCGGGAAATCCGCTGGCGGTGGCGGCGGGCCTGGCGATGCTGCGGCACTTGAAGGCGCACCCGGAGGTGTACGACCGGCTGGAAGCGTGCGGTGCAAAGCTGCAGGCGGCGGCCCCCGCGGGGACCACGGTGAATCGCGTGGGGTCGATGTTCACGTTCTTCTTCACGGACGGGCCGGTGACGGATTGGGAGTCGGCGAAGAGGTGCGATACGGCGCGGTTCGGACGATTCTTCCGGAAAATGCTGGAGAGCGGGGTGTATCTGGCGCCCTCACAATTCGAAGCGGCCTTTGTGAGCGCGGCGCACACCGACGAGGATATCGAGAAAACGATCGCGGCGGCGGGCTTACCCTAAACGTCGCACAGCGATACCGCCTCCGCCAATCCCTTGGCCGGATCGCGCGTCGGGATGTACTCCAGCCCCACGTAGCCCTGGTACCCAATCTCCAGCAGCGTGCGCATCACCGCCGGATAGTGGATCTCCTGCATCTCATCCAGTTCGCCGCGCCCCGGCACTCCCGCCACATGCACGTGGCCGATCCACCGGGCATACTGCCGCAACCGCCGCATCACATCGCCGTTCATGATGGCCACGTGGTACACGTCGAACAGCAGTTTCGCGTGAGCCGAATCCACCCGCCGGATAATCTCCGCGCAGTAATCGATATCGTCACCCTGATACCCCGGGTGCCCCTTCATGGGGTGCGAATCGTCGCGCGTGTTCAGTTGTTCCAGCACGATGGTGACGTTCCGCGGCGCGGCGTAGCGGGCCAGTTCCCGCAGCCCCGCAATCGTGTTCTCCGCCCCTTGCTGCCTGGGGATTTCGCCGCTTGAGGGATCGAATGCATCCCACCATTTATAGCCCGTAAAGGCGATCACGTTGGGAATGCCGAAATCGGCGCACCCATCGATGATTCCCTTGGTACGCGCGAAAATCTCCTCGTGATTTTGCGGATTGTTCAGCCCCCTGGCGAACACCGGGTCGGGCATGCCGTTGAGCACCAGCCCGTTGCGCAGGCCGTACTTAGCCACCACCGGCCATAACTCCGGCGGCGCCAGCTCCACGCTCGGGCAGCCCAACCGGACCGCGGCTTCGCAGATACGATCGATATCCCACTGCCACTCCGTGGCATTCAGACACCAGTACGCCAGCGACTGCTTGATACGCCCGTTTGTCACCACGCGCTTCCTCCTCCAGATTCCTGTAACCCCCGGCCACCGCCTCAGATCCGTCCGAACTTGGCCACGGCTTCCTTGATGGACTTAAACTTCTCGATGAACGGCAGCATCGTGTGCTCCGTATTGTCCAGCTCTTCGGCCTTCTTCAGCACTTCGGCGGCGTGCGCTTTCGGCACCACCGCCACGCCATCTTCGTCGGCCACGATGATGTCGCCCGGGTTCACTTTGGCGCCCGCGCAGGTCACCGGAATGTTGGCGCCGGCGAAGCGGAAATGATTGATGGTGGTGGATGGGGCCACACCGCGGCTGAATACCGGGAACTGTATGCGGGCGAGTTGCGGCGTGTCGCGCACCGACCCGTCCACCACGGCGCCGGTCAAGCCGCGCACCTTCATCGCCGTGGACATGAGGGCGCCGATGCCCGCGTAGTCCAATCCGTTCTCCAGCACCATGACGTAAACCGATCCGGGAGGGGCCGCGTCGATGGCATCCAGCATGCCCTGCGACGCCTTGGAGCCTTCGTTGTGCTCCTCCTTCTTCAAAAGCACGGTGTAGGCCGGGCCGGCAAACTTGGTCTTCGCGACCGGGCGCATGTCGTGAAACATATATGCCTTCTGGCCATACAGTTGTTCCATGGCGTCGGCCACCGATGCCACTTCTACGTTGCGGAGTCCCTCGATCAGAGGGTCGCCGGGAGTTTGCGCCATGGCCCAAACGGTGAGCCCCAGGACGGGGAGGAGTGCAGCATAGACCCTTCGGTTCATATCAGATCCTTTCAGCCGCTACTGTATCATCGTTGCATCGTGGAGCGGACCCCCGGTCCGCGCATAGTCGACAAAACAGGCGCTCACGGCAGCAGCACCATCGGCGACCGCCAGACGGCGAACTTCTGCTGGGATGGATTCAGCACGTTCACCTGACAGGTGTATCTCCCCGGTTGTAACTTTCCGAGCGGCACGCTGAAGCCCACCGGCACGGCCTTCGATTTCGCATTCAGTCCCGCCGTGATCTTCAACGGCGCGGTTTCGAAGGCCTTTACCTTGCCCCGGTAGAAGCTCACGCTGGCTACCATCAACTCGGTCTTCTCGGCGGCCGGCTGATAGGCTTCCAGGTAAACGTACATGTCCTGGTCTTTGCGGAACACGCGCGTCACGCTGGGAATCAGTTTCTGGTTGTCCTGGATCAGCGGGTTGGCGGCCAGCAGTTTCTTGTCGCGCTCCGCGCTGCCCACTGTTGCCGACAGGTTTTCGCGCTGGTAACTCAACACTACGGAACTGAGCGGAAGATACCTTTGCTCGGTGGTGAGGTCCGGAACTACGAACTTCGTCTCGAAGGTTCCCATCTTCCCGGTCTCGTTCTCGCGCGCCAGGAATTTCAGAGTATAGGTGCCGGGTTGGAGCGTGAAGCCGGTATCGTATTCCAGATTGCGGGTGGCCAACTGACCGGCCGTCTCGCCTTTCAGTTTAACCGCGATATCGTCGCGGACCGTGCCTTGCAGCACGCCTTTGGAATCCTTCACTTCGCCAATGAAATCCAGTCTGGTGCTTTCCGCTCCGCCCTTTCTGGCCAGTTCGATGTCGCTGCCCGGTATCTTCACCGAAACCGGAACGAAGTAGCGGTCGCGGCCCAGGCGGAAGTAATTGACTTCCATGGCCACGGTGAGATCCGTG
>JADGNS010000379.1 GCA_017883355.1 Candidatus Solibacter sp. | reverse complement strand
GACCGTTGCGCCGAGAGCGGCTGCGGCCAGTTCCGGCAGGTAAGTCTCGATCGCGGTGGGGAAGCCTTAGCCAAATGTTAGAAACTCCTGGAGTTTCTAACATTATCCAACGCACGCAGCGTATTCAGATGTGGGGCAGTCTGCATTGATTGTGGGGCGGCCCCCCCGGTCCGCGGGCCGACGCCCCCGTCGGCCTGCTCGCGCTTGCATGATGCTGACAGCGTTGTTCCAACCGCGGGTCCATGGGGACCCGCGCGGACCAGGGGGTCCGCCCCACAGCTTTTGCAGGATTCGCACGTGGGAAAAACGAGTGGCATTGGGTTGCCAGCCTGCCCCACACGGATGTTGCTTGCGGCTCAACTGGTCTATGCCACTTCGGATTCTATTGGGACGCGGGCGCCATGTCCGGCTGCGCTTCCGCATCCGTGTTCCCGGTGGCCTGATGCCAATCGGAGAGGCGCCATTTGAGGTCGAAATCCCACTTCCAGAGCTCGTACAGCGCCGGGTAGACGACCAGTTCCAGCAGGAACGACGTCAGGAGACCGCCGATCACCGGGGCGGCAATCCGTTTCATCACATCGGAACCGGTACCGGTGGCCCACATGATGGGAACGAGTCCCAGGAACATGGTGGCGACGGTCATGAACTTGGGGCGGATTCGCCGGGCGGCGCCCTGCACAATCGCCTGGCGCAATTCGGCCAGATTGCGCAAGCGTCCCTCGCTGCGAGCCTGTTCGTAGGCCAGGTCGAGGTAGAGCAGCATGAAGACGCCGGTCTCGGCGTCGATGCCCAAGAGCGCGATCAGTCCTACCCAGACGCCGACGCTCATGTTGTAGCCGAGAAGGTGCAGGAACCAGATGGCGCCGATAGCGGAAAACGGGACTGCAAGGATGACGATGCAGGTCTTAGTTACCGACCCGGTGTTCAGGTACAGGAGGAAGACGATCAACAACAGGGTGGCGGGCACAATGATCCACAGGCGCTGGCGGACGCGCTCCATGGCTTCATACTGGCCGCTCCAGGCGACCGTATAGCCGGGCTGGAGGGTGAGTTGTTTGCGGACCAGTTGGGAAGCCTCTTCGACATAGCCGCCGGGGTCGCGCCCGCTGACGTCCACGTAGACGTAGCCGGTGAGCAGGCCATCTTCGTTGCGTAGCATGGAGGGTCCGGTGGTCACCTTGATCTCGGCGAGCTGGGCCAGCGGAATCTGCTTCTGCCCCCCCGGGGCGGGGACGAGCACCTGGCGCAGCGCCTCCAGGTCGCCGCGAAAATCGCGCATATAGCGGACATTCACAGGGTGCCGTTCCCGCCCCTCCACAGTCGTGGTTACGTTTTCGCCGCCGATGGCGTTCTGCACGGCGGTCTGGGCGTCATCGACGCTCATCCCGTAACGAGCCAGCTCCTCGCGATTCCAGTCGATATCGAGGAAGTAGCCGCCGGAGGTGCGCTCGGCGAAGACGCCGCGGGTGCCGCGCACGGCCGGCAGCAGGGATTCCAGACGGGCCCCGATGGCATCGATGACATGCAGATCGGCGCCGGAAACCTTGAGGCCGACCGGGGTCCGCATACCGGTGGTGAGCATATCGATGCGGCCTTTCACCGGCATGGTCCAGGCGTTGGAGACGCCGGGAAGCTGGAGGGCCTGGTTCATCTGGCCGACCAGCTCCTCCTGCGAGATGTGGTCGGGCGTGACGCGGCGGAAGACGGGTTTCATCCATTCCGGGGCCCACTGCGAATACCAGGTCGGCACGCGCCGCCACTGCTCTTTGGGCTTCAGCGTGATGACGGTCTCCAGCATGGAAAGAGGTGCGGGGTCGGTGGAGGTTTCGGCGCGGCCGGCTTTGCCCATCACGTGGTCCACTTCGGGGAATTCGCGGATGGTGCGGTCGGTGGTCTGGAGCAAGCGCTGGGCTTCGCCGATCGAGATGCCGGGCACGGTGGACGGCATGTAAAGCAGCGCGCCCTCGTCGAGCGGCGGCATAAACTCGGTTCCCAACTGGCGGAAAGCGGGGATGGTGAGGGCGACCAGCGCCAGGGCGCCCACGATGACCAGCCGCTTGTGGCGCAAGGAAAAGCGCACTACCGGTTCGTACCAGCGGATGAGCGTACGGCTGAGGGGGTGACTCTGCTCGGAACGAACCCGGCCCACGAAGACCGCGTTGACGGCACTGGCCAGCCACAAGGGACGGAAGCTGAAATTCCTCACCCGGGTAAACAGCAGCCGCAGGGCGGGGTCGAGCGTGATGGCGAGCACCGCGGCCACGATCATGGCCAGGCTCTTGGTGTAAGCGAGCGGCTTGAAAAGGCGGCCTTCCTGGGCTTCCAGGGTGAGCACGGGCAGGAAGGAGACGGCGATGACCAATAAGGCGAAGAAACTGGGTCCGGCGACCTCTTTGATGGCGCCTACGATAACGGCGTGGTAGTTCTCCCGGCGGCCGGCCTGATCCCAGAGCTCCAACTTCTTGTGGGTCTGTTCGACCACGACGATGGCGGCATCCACCAAAGCGCCGACGGCGATCGCGATGCCGCCGAGCGACATGATATTGGCGTTGATGCCGAGCATGCGGAACGGGATGAAGGCGATCAGCACGGTCACCGGGATGGTGATCATGGGAATCAAGGCGCTGGGGACGTGCCAAAGGAACAGCAGGACCACCAGGGCCACGGTGGCGATTACCTCGATGAGGGTGGACTTCAGATTGTCGATGGAACGGACGATGAGCTGGGAGCGATCGTAGACCGGCACGATCTTCACGCCGGGAGGCAGGCCGGGTTCAATCTGCTTGATTTTGGCCTTGACGCGGCCGATGACATCCAGGGCGTTTTCGCCCTGCCGCATGACGACGATGCCGGAGACGGCTTCTCCGTTGCCGTCGAGGTCCGTGACGCCGCGGCGGAGGTCCGGCCCGACGACTACCTGGCCGACATCCTTGATGCGGATGGAGGCGCCGCTCTCGCTGGCCTGGAGGACGATGTTCTCGAAGTCGCGGACGGAGTGGGCGTAGCCGCGGCCGCGGACCATGTACTCGGTGCCGCCGAACTCGATCAAGCGGCCGCCCACCTCGCTATTGCCGCCGCGCACCGCATCCACCACCCGGCTGACGGGAATGCCATAAGCCTGCAGGCGGCGGGGATCCAGGTTCACCTGGTATTGCGGCTCGAAGCCGCCGATGGGCGCCACTTCGGCGACGCCGCGCACGCTCTTGAGGTAGTAGCCGAGATACCAATCCTGGTAGGAGCGCAGATCGGCGAGGCTCTGTTTTCCGGACTGGTCCACGAGGGCATACTGGAAGATCCAGCCGACGCCGGTAGCGTCGGGACCCAACTCGGTCTTGACGCCTTGAGGAAGCCGCGACAGCACGCCGGAAAGGTACTCCTGGCTGCGCGAACGGGCCCAGTAGATATCGGTGCCCTCGTCAAAGATGGCGTAGACGTAGGAGTACCCGAAGTCGGAGAAGCCGCGGACGGCCTTGACGTGCGGGGCGCCCAGCAGGGCCGTAACGATGGGGTAGGTCACCTGGGACTCCACCAGATCGGGGCTGCGGTCCCAGCGGGAGTAAATGATGACCTGCGTGTCGCTGAGGTCGGGGATGGCATCGACCGGCATGTGGTAAACGGACCAACATCCGGCGAGCGCCGCTACGGCAACCAGAAAAATGACCAGGAATTTGTGATTGGCGGAGAAATCGATGACGCGGCCGATCATGAGTTTCCTCGTGCGGCGGGTGGCGCAGTGGCGCCGGCGGATTTGTGCCGGTAGGCGTCCGGATCTTTTTCGAATTTGTGCTGGCAGGTATCGGAGCAGAAGTAGAAGTGTTCCCCGCCATACTGAGCCTTGTGTTGGGTGGTAGCGGCCTTGAGGTCCATGCCGCAGACGGGATCTTTACCCTCTGCCATTTCGGCCATTGCCGGCCTGGCGGCGGACTGCTGCATGCGAGTTTCGGAATCCAGCAGGAAGTTAGCCGATGTGACAATGCGCTCGCCCGCTTCCAGACCGCGCACGATCTGGATGTGGTCGTCGAAACGCCAGCCGGTCTCTACCTGGCGCGGCTCGAAGTTCCCCTCGCCGCGGTCCACGAAGACGGTTTTCTTGAGGCCGGAATCGAGCACGGCGTCCACCGGGACGGCGACCGAGGGGGGAAGGGCGATGGCCAGCGACACGTCCACGAACATGTCCGGGCGGAGCATATAATCCGGGTTGTCCACTTCCAGGCGGACCTTGAAGGTGCGGGAGTTGGGGTCGAACTGCGGCAGGATGTCGCTGACCTTGGCGTTGATGGCCATACCGCCGGCGGCGAGGGTCACGCGGGCGATCTGGCCGGGCCGAATATATTTGGCATCCTGCTCGAACACGTCGGCCAGAATCCAGACGCGGCTGAGGTCGGCAATCCGATACCACTCCGTACCCTTGTCGAAGCGTTGGCCGACGGTGAGGTTCCGGGCGAGCACGATGCCGTCGGCGGGAGCGTTTACCAGCAGGTCGGTAGGGGTCTCACGGGTGCGTTTGACGTCGGCGATCTGGACGGGGGAGATCCCCATGTTCAGCAGGCGGTCGAGGGCCTGCCTGGTGCTTTCGTCGGCGGCCTTGACCTGGGAAGCAGCGGTGGCCCCGCCTTCCCTTTGGCGATCGGCGACATCGAGGGCAACCAGGTATCCCTGCAAGGGCGCGCGCAGTTCGGGGGCCGAGAAGGAGGCGAGCCACTGGTCCTTGGACACGCGACTCCCGGTGGTGACACCGGAGATCTTGCGGGTAGTGCCGTCCATGCCGGCCACCAGTTTGTAGATTTTGGTCTCATCGGGAGAGACGCGGGCAAACAAGCGGAGCGTGTGCGTGCCGGACATCTTCTCGACGGCGCTCACCTGGACACCAATGCGCTGTTGTTTCTCGGCGCTGATATTCACGGCGCCCGGGGGACGGGACGAGTCAGTCCTACTTTCCCCCGGCGCCGCCTTCACGTCGCCAGCATAAACCGGCTCGAGTTGCATTCCGCAGTCGGGCGCTGTGCCCGGCTTGGCGGACCGATATGCCGGATGCATGGGATCGACGTAAAACAGAATTTTTCGTGCGGCGGTGGAAGTCTCGCCGGCATATGTGTGCTGATGATATAAGGACCCCGCCAGGAAAGCCCCGGCGATTACGATTGACAACAGGACGGAAAACACAGCTCTCTTCATCGACGATCTCCAGACAGGTGATTGCGGATTCGTGTGGGGCAGGCTGGCAGCCCGCGGCGGGTTGGTAAACCCGCCGGAGCGCAGCTTGCCAAGCTGCCCCACAAGGGTACTAACGGAAGGACGGAAGGGCTAGGGGACGATTTCCCAGCCGAACATCATGGCGTGGTCTTCGTGGGCCAGGTTGTGGCAGTGCGCCACATACTTTCCGGTGAAGGTGCGGAACCTGCGGAAGAAGGTCACCGACTCCGCTGGTCCGAGCGCCACCACATCCTCTTTCGAGACATCGTCGGCTGCCATGCCGCCGGAACGGCTCTGGATCTGGTGCTCTTCCATGTGGAAGTGGACCGGGTGGACCCACCCGCCGCCGCCGTTCTTGATGGTCCAGAGCTCGCCGGATCCCTTTTTCGGGAAGGCCATGGACACGGTCGCGTCAAAGGGCTTGCCATTGACCAGCCACTGAAT
>JADGNS010000378.1 GCA_017883355.1 Candidatus Solibacter sp. | reverse complement strand
ACCAGCTTGATCGGCGCCACGCAGGTGACGGGAATCGTGACGGCGGACTTGGTGAGCGTGCGCGCGGGAACGAGCGCCGGCGTCACCGTCCGGAATCCCGGCGGCGCCGAGAGCAACAGCCTCACGGTGGCGATCGATCCGCCGCGCCCCGCCATCCTTTCGCTGGCTCCGGCTTCCGCGGCGGCCGGGGGCACGGGATTGGCGATAGCGATCACGGGGAGCAACTTCGCTTCCAACTGCGTGGTGCGTTGGAACGGCATTGCGGTGGAGACCAGCTTCGCCGACGCCGCGCATGTGAGCGCATCGGTGCCGGCCAGCCTGCTGGTGACGGCCAGCGTGGTGCCGATTACCGTGACCAACCCGAGCGGACTGGTCACCATCGCGGTGACGTTCACGGTGATCCCTTCAGCGCCCGTGGCCGGCGGCGTCAGTCCGGCGTCGGTGACGGAAGGCGCGCCGGCATTCACGCTGACGGTGAACGGCGCGTACTTCGCGCCCGCATCCACGGTGCTGTGGAACGGTTCGGCGCTCGCCACCGCCTTTGTGAGCACGGCGCGAGTGACCGCCGTGGTGCCGGCAAATCTGGTGGCCGCGGCCGGCAGCGCGAGCATTACGGTGTCCAACCCCGGCGGGCTGATGTCGCAGGCGGTCGGCTTCGCGGTTGCCAGCGCACCGCCGCCCGCGTTGCCCACGCCCGCCGTGACGCCTGGCGGCGTGGTGAACGCCTTCAGCTCGCTGCCTTCGACTGCGCCCGGGGGGCTGATTTCGATCTTTGGCACAAACCTGGCGGCGGGTGACGCGCGCGCCACGATCACACCGTTGCCGGCATCGCTGAACGGCACGTCGGTCCGCATCAACGGGACCGCGGCGCCGCTGCTGTTTGTCAGCGCCACGCAGATCAATGTCCAGGCGCCGTTGGGGACTCCGCTGGGAACGGCGGTCGTGGTGGTGCGCAACGGTGCGCTCGAAAGCGCGCCCGTGAAGGTGGACGTGGAGGCGGCAGCTCCGGGGATGCTCGCGCTGGGCGGCGGCAGCCACGCGCTGGCGGTGAACTATCCGGGCGGCGCTCTGAATGCGCCCGAGAACCCGGTCCACCCCGGTGAGTACGTGGTGGTTTACCTGACGGGACAGGGCATGGTGGATCGCCCGGTGGCGGATGGTGCGGAGTCGCCGGCGAACCCGCTCTCCGTGCCCCTGGCAGCGGTGCGGGCAAAGGTGGCGGGCAAGGCGGCGGAGGTGGCATTCGCGGGGCTGGCGCCCGGGTTGGTGGGCGTGCTGCAAGTCAACCTGCTCATCCCCGATATCGCGGGGGGCGAGCAGGCGCTCGAAGTGACGGTGGGGGACGTGGCGGCTAACGCGACGGTGGTGTCGGTGGCGGAGTATCGGTGAGAGGTGCGGGGGGCAATCCGAGCTGCGCTCGGATGCACAAGGCAGAGCCTTATGCCACCCTGCACAAGGCAGAGCCTTATGCCACCCTGCACAAGGCGGAGCCTTATGCCACGGCGCGCAGTGTTAGAATCGTACTTTCATATGGCCAAATCGATAGCTGAACTTGAAGACATTGCCAAGCGTGTACGGCGTGACATCGTGGAGATGATCACTGCCGCTAAATCGGGGCATCCCGGTGGATCGCTGTCGGCGGTGGAGATCGTAGTCGAACTCTATTTCAATCACATGCGGATCGATCCGGCGAACCCGAAGTGGGTGGACCGCGACCGCTTCATCCTGTCCAAGGGGCATGCGGCGCCGGTGCTCTACAGCGTGATGGCCGAGCGCGGGTACGCCGATACGCCGAAGGACAAGCTGAATACGCTGCGGCAGTTCGGCAGCGTGTTCCAGGGTCATCCGGACATGCGCTTCATTCCCAGCCTGGAAGCCTCCACGGGCTCGCTGGGGCAGGGGCTCTCGCTCGGCCTGGGAATGGCGCTGGGGGCGCGGCTGGACGGGCGGCCTTCGCGATTCTTCGTCATGCTGGGCGATGGCGAGATCCAGGAAGGGCAGATCTGGGAAGCGGCCATGGCGGCGCCTTTCCACAAAGCGGACAACCTGGTGGCCATCGTGGATAACAACCGGATCCAGTTGGATGGCTTCGTCGCCGACATCATGGCGATTGACCCGGTGGCCGAGAAATGGCGGCAGTTCGGCTGGCATACGCTGGAGATCGCCGGGAACGACTTCGCGGCGGTCCAGGGCGCGCTGGCGGAGGCCGCGGCCACCAAGGGCAAGCCGACGTGCATCGTGGCGCACACCATCAAGGGGAAGGGCGTATCCTTCATGGAGAACAACCCCAAGTTCCACGGCGTGGCGCCGACGCAAGACGAATTGAAGCTGGCCCTACAGGAGCTCAACTAACCATGCCTGCCAAAACCAAATTTGAAATCAAGATGGGTGCTTCCACGCGCGAGGCCTTCGGCCGCACGCTGGTGGAACTGGGGCGCGAGAACAAGGACGTAGTGGTAGTGGACGCCGATCTTTCGAAATCCACTATGACGACGTATTTTGCCAAGGAATTTCCCGAGCGGTTCTTCTCCTGCGGTATCGCCGAGGCGAACATGGTCGGCGTGGGCGCCGGCCTGGCCATGGTGGGGAAGATTCCGTTCGTGGCCAGCTTCAGCGTGTTCGTCATGAATAAGGGCTTCGAGCAGATGCGCATCGGCGCGGCCTACGGGCGCTCGAACCTGAAGGTGGTAGGAACGCACAGCGGCATCACGATCGGCGAAGACGGGCCGTCGCAGATGAGTATCGAAGAAATCTCGTTGGCCTGTTCCCTGGCCGGATTTGTGGTGCTGGCGCCGGCCGACGAGAACTCGACCAAGGCGCTGGTGCGCGCCGCGGCGGCCTACGATGGTCCGGTGTTCATCCGCTGCGGGCGGCCCAAGGCGCCGGTGGTGTACGGGACGGATCAGAAGTTCGAGATCGGCAAATCCGTCGAAGTGGCGGCGGGCAGGGACATCACCCTGATCGCCAACGGGCTGCTGGTGGCACAGGCATTGCTGGCGGCGGACCTGCTGGATGCGGAGGGCGTTTCGGCGCGGGTGATCGACATGCACACCGTGAAGCCGCTGGACCGCGACGCGATCAGCCGTGCGGCGTCGGAAACGGGCGCCATCGTGGTAGCCGAGGAACACCTGGTGGATGGCGGGTTGGGCGTGCGCGTGGCGCAGGCCGTAGCGGAGACCAATCCGTGCGCGATGGAGTTCGTGGGGATTCACAACCGCTATGCGGAGAGCGGCAATCCCGACGAGATGCTGGAGAAATACGGCCTGGCGGCGCGCGACATCGCGGCGGCGGCACGGAAGGTGCTGGGGCGCAAGCGCTAGGCGGCCCTATGCAGGATGCCGGAACGCTGGCGGAGATATTTCTTCAACAGAGCCCAGCGTGCCAGTGGATCGTGGCGACGGACGGCGCATTTGCGCGCGTCTACGGCGACCCGCTGGCTCTGCTGGGGCGGACGGCAGCGGATCTCGTGGGGCGGTTGCCGGGCGACGTGCTGGCGGCGGATGAAGCCACTGCCTGGCGGGAACGTTTCGCGCGCGCGCTAGGGGGCGAGATGCTGTTGCTTCGCGAGCGGAGGGCCAAGGGCACGTGGTACGTGACCATTTTCCCGCTGCGGATCGATGGCGAGATCCGTCTCGCCGGCGGCAGCGCGCGGGAAATCACGCCTTGGGCCGCCGCCGAACAGGAGTTGCGCCACACGGTGCTGGGCGCGCTGAAGGCACAGGAGTTCGAGCGCGCCATGATTTCCCGTTTCCTGCACGACACCATGGGACAGAATCTTACCGCACTCGGGCTGCAACTGGATTTGATCCGGATGGACATGGAGAGCATCTCACCGGATACCTGCCAGCGCATCGGCGATATCCAGAAACTGCTGGAAGAAATGATGGAAAGCGTGCGGGAATACAGCTACGAGCTGAACCCCTCGATGGTGGAACGCTCCGGACTGCGGCCGGCGCTGGACCGTCTGGCGGGGCGGATTCGGGCGCGCTTTCCCGGCACGCTGCGGCTGAATGTGGACCCCTCGTTGAAGCTGGATCCGAAACTGGCGAGCGCGTTATACCAGATCTTACAGGAGGGCGTGGAGAACGCGGTGCAACATTCCGGTTGCTCCGCGATTGAAATCGCGGTAAAGTCCACACGTACCGGTACGGTTGTGGAAGTGCGCGATAATGGGCGGGGCTTCGATCCGGCCGACCTGGTGAGCGGACGACGGGGGCTGGGTCTGTTGAGCATGGAGCACTACGCCGCGCAGGCTGGTCTTGATCTTGCAATTACGAGTACACGGGAAACAGGAACTACGGTGCGGGCCGCGACGCCGGAATCCGCTGAGAGATAAACTATGCCGTTCGACATTGTACTTGTCGATGATCACAAACTGTTGCGCGATGGTGTACGAACGATTTTAGAGCGCGGGGCGGAGTTTCATGTGGTGGGGGAGGCCGAAAACGGCGCCGACGCCGTGCAACTCTGCAAGAAGACCGCGCCCGACCTGGTGTTGATGGATATCGGGCTGCCGGGCATGAACGGGATCGAGGCGACCACGGAGTTGCTGCGCCACTGCCCCGGCGTGAAGATCGTGATTCTCTCGATGTACGACGACGAGAACTCGGTGGTGAGCGCGATCCGCTCTGGCGCGCGGGCGTTCGTGCTGAAGAAGGCGTCGTCGGCCGAACTGCTGGACGCTCTGCGCACGGTGGCGCGCGGCGGAAGCTACCTGAGTTCGCAGGTGTCCGACCGGTTGCTGCAGCGGATCCAACGCGGCGACCTGGATACGCACGATCGCAGCCCGTTGGAATCGCTGTCGCCGCGCGAGCTGCAGGTGCTGCGCCTGGTGGCGGAGGGCAAGACCAGCAAGGAGATCGCGGTGATGCTGGATCTCGGCTTGCAGACCATACGCAGTTACCGGAAGACGATGATGAAGAAGCTCGGCGTCAATAATGTGGCCGGGCTCACGCAGCTTGCGCTGGCCGCAGGCATTACGCACTGGAACAAACCCGATGCTAACTCCATGGGGTGACTTTGCGCTGGCCGACGCGCACGTTCACTTCTTTTCCCGAAAGTTCTTCTCCGCGCTGGGTTCGCAGGCGGGCAAGAGCGTCGAGCAGGTGGCCGAAGCGGCAGGCTGGGCGCTGCCGCCGGAAGATCCGGCGGAACTGGCGCGCTCGTGGGCGGCGGAACTCGACGCGCACGGCGTGACGCGCGCCGCATTGATCGCCAGCGTTCCGGGCGATGAGGCCTCGGTGGAGCGCGCCGTGGCGGAGTGCCCGGACCGGTTTTTCGGGTTCTTCATGGTGAACCCCCTGGAGGAAGGCGCGGCGGAGCGGGTGCAGATCGCGCTGCGCTGCGGTTTGCACGCGGTTTGCCTGTTCCCTGGAATGCACCGCTACGCATTGTCGGACGCTCGCGCCGAAGCGGTGATTCAGGCGGCGGCGGGCTTCGGAGGACGCGCCGTGTTCGTGCATTGCGGCGTGCTGACGGTGGGGATCCGCAAGAAATTGGGGCTGGACTCCCCGTTCGAAATGCGATTCTCCAACCCGCTGGAACTACACGGCCCCGCGCTGCGCTACCCGGGGCTGAAGTTCGTGGTGCCGCATTTCGGCGCCGGCTACCTGCGGGAGGCGCTGATGCTGGCCGACCT
>JADGNS010000377.1 GCA_017883355.1 Candidatus Solibacter sp. | reverse complement strand
CCTGCCCACGGCTTCGGCGGAGCAGACGGCGGCCGGCGAGAAAGCGGCGCTGGCGTTGCAGGAGTTTGTACCGACCTTCTTCACCGCAGCCAACAAGCCTGCCGGCGCATCGGATGCGCAGTGGACCGAGGCGCGCACCACCATGGAAAAGGTGTCCAAGGACACGTTACTCTACATCGTGTCCAAGCCTGGGGCCGATGCGTTGAACCGCTTCACCACCAGCAAGGACGCGAAGGAATGCGTCACTGCCGAAACCGCCTACAAGAAAGCGTTGGAGCAGCACCCGGAGAATGCGCAGATCGCCTATCAATTGGGCAGGGCGCTGCGCTGCCAGCAGGCGTCCGGCCCCGAGAAGGTGGCGCAGGCGCTGTACGAATTCGCGCGTGCGGCGGCACTGGACCCGACGCTGGGCGGCACCATGGAGGCCAAGGTTCTCAACACCTACCTGGAGAGCGCGTACAACACGTTCCACGGGAGCCTGGAGGGATTGGAGCAATTGAAGACGATGGCGAAGGCTTCGCCGCTACCGCCGGCCGACCTGAAGATCGAGACCGCCTCGGCGATCCTGGCGAGGGAGCAAGCCAAGTTCGAGCAGAGCAATCCGCAACTGGCGCTGTGGATGAGGATCAAAGGCGCCCTGTCGGAGAACAACGGCATGACGTATTTCGAAAGTGAACTGAAGGACTCGGGAGTGCCGCCGTTGAAGGGTACGCTGCTCGAAGGCAAGCCGGCCTGCAAGAGCAAGGAGTTGCTGGTGGCGATTCCGATGCCGGACCAGCAAGGCAATCCGGTGGCGGAAATCACCCTGAAGCTGGATGTGGCGCTGGCGGGCAAGCCCGCAACGGGCGGGACCATTCAGTGGACCGGGGTACCGAAGGCGTTCACCAAGGACCCGTTCATGCTGACCATGGAAGCGGAGAAGGAGAAGCTGGAGAATTTGAAGACCACTCCGTGCGCCGCGGCACCGGCCAAGAAGGCAGCGCCGAAGAAGAAGTAGTCCGGGAGTTTGGTAGTTCCAGAAAACCGCTCCCGACCCAGAGGGTACCCTCTGGGTCGGGAGCGATTCTTTTAGGTGCGGCCGGCGCCGGGAGTGGAGGTGTCGGAGACGGTGGCGGGGGCCTTCGAATTGGCCAGGATCAGGCTGAAGACGAAGCGCTCAATCGCGTTCATTTTATCGGCCTTCCGCAACTCGCCGAAGTTCCGCTGGAAGCTGCGCACTGAGGAGACGGTCCGCACGTAGGTATCCGAGTTCCCGAAAGTGGCTGCCGTGAGCAGGATTGCCAGGATTCCGATGATGGTTGCTTTTCGTCTCACACCCATAAGACGGATCTTCCCGGGGAAAAGTTAGCCCCCGGGCAGGACTTGACAATACTTAACGTTGGAGAGCGATTTTGCCGGATCTGTTACAATGAAAGCAGGGTTGGAGGGTCCAGCAAGACAGGCTATGCCACTTTACGATTATCAGTGTCACCAATGTGGTGAAACCTTTGAGGTCAGGCAGAAATTCGCGGAGGCGGTCCTAACGCTCCACGAGGGCTGTGGCGGAGAGTTGGAACGGCTGATTTCGCTCCCGGCGCTGCAATTCAAGGGAACTGGCTGGTACATCACCGATTACGGCCGTAACGGGAAGAAGCCAGCCGCGGGTTCCAACGGGAAATCGGAGACGAAATCCGATTCCAATGGCGACTCGAAGGGCGAGAGCAAGACGGAAAGCAAGAGCGAAGCCAAAGCGGAGAGCAAGTCGGAGAGCAAGTCCGAAACCAAGGCGGAGAGCAAGCCTGCCCCCGCCTCCAGTTCGAAGTAGAAATGGTTTGGCAGGCGAAAGCGCCTGGCGAAAGCGCCTGCCCCACAAGGCAGCACGCAACTTATGCGACGTCTGCGGCCATGGTTTGGGGCTGAGGATGCGCGCGCGAACAGGCGTTAAAGAGGATGCGGCGGACTTCGGGTTCGCAGAAGGGTTGGGCGAGCAGGTCGTAGGCGCCGAGGTTGAGGGCTTCGGCCCAGAAACGGGCGTCCGCCTGGGGATCGGTGACGATCACTTCGGTTTCCCGCGGGCATTCGCGGACGAGATGCAGGACATCGAGCCACTTGCCATCGGGCAGGTTGGCTTCGGTGAGAATGACGTCGTAATCCAGTTGGTTGAGCCGGGTACGCGCATGGCACAGCGATGGCACATGCTCCAATTTCAGAGGAAGCGTATGCAGCATTTGGGAGAGGTGGAGGGCGTCTTCCTGGCGTCCGGAGATAAACAAGATGCGTGATCTCATTCCGCACTCCTTTATGAAGCTTCTTTAATTGTAGCTCCGTTCGGTAACGGGTGCGTGACAGAAATTGGGAATTTGTGTTTCCGCGTGTGATCACGTGCGAATGCGGTGACACTGGTCGCCTCAGAGTGTAGAGAAGTGGCTGAGGACTGGCAATTCTCACAATTAAGTCCGAGCTTGGCTCGGATACACAAGGCGGAGCCTTATGCCCCGAGACTATCCACGCACGCTGGCGGCGGGGATCTTGCGGAGCAGGTCTTCCATATCGCCGCGGCTCTCGCTGCCGATGGTGATGGCGCTCAGGCAATCCTGCGCCATGGCGAATTGGAGAGCTTCGTCGGCCTTGGCGCGCAGATCGCCCTGGCCGAGAATCTTCATGCCGACCACGCCCTTGCCGGCCTGCCTCATCTGGCGCAGCACGCCGATGACGGTTTGGGGGTCGGAATCCATGTGGAGTCCGGCGGGATTGAGGCGTGCGAGATCGACTTCCACCCAAGGCTCGGCGGCGGCGGTCTTGAGGGCCTGCAGGGTGTGGCAGGAGGTGCCGTGGGAGCGCACGATGCCGCGGTCGCGAGCCTCGCTGATGACGTCCATGCAGGGGCGCATGCGGACATTCCAATCGGCGGCCTGTTGGGCGTGGAGCAGGAGGATATCGATCTGGTCGACGCCGAGTTCGCGGCGGTAGCGGTCGATATCGGCCTTGACGGCGGCGGCGGTGGTGGAATTGGTTTTGGTGAGGATGACGACTTTGTCGCGCGGCACGGTCTTGAGAGCTTCGCGGATGTAGGTGTGGCTGCCGTACTGGTCGGCGGAATCCCAGAAGTTGATGCCCTGGTCGAAGGCGGCGCGGAAGAGCTCGGCGACCCCGTGGTAGCCGAGTTTCCGGGTCTGGTTGGAGCTGCCGTTGCCGCCGTTGGTGCCGGTGCCCATGGCCATGCGGCTGACCTCGATCTTGCGCGGCCCAAGGAGGACGCGGTCGGTGGCGTTCTTGGGCTGGGCAGCCGCGAAGAGGCGATGCGGGAAGTGGTGGAGTGAAATGGCGCCGGCCATGCCCGCACCCAGAAAATGCCGACGATTCATGAGAGCCTCCGATTCAAGGGAAGTATATCATCCGGGGAGGCTTCCGAACTTCGCTCGACACCGGGCGGAGTCGAACGGGTTCGGTATACATTGAATGTATGAGCGGTATACAGCTTCTGACGCCATCGCAGCGGACGCTTCTACAAGGGGTTTCGCGGTTGGGGTACGCCAATCCGTTTCTGCCGGAGCGGGTGGAGCTGGAGCGTGCGGTGCTGGGCGGCGAGTTCATCGAAGGCGAGCCGGTGTGGAGCTACCAGGCGGAGCATCCGGAACCGCGCGAAAATGTGTGGCGCATCGTGGCAAAGCTAGAGCCGCTGGTGGAACAGCTTCGCGGCCGGCTTGGCGGCGGCGCTGCGGCGCACGAGGCGGACCTGGCGCTGTATGAAGACGCGGCGCTGCAACTGCTGTACCAGCGGTGCTATGCGAAGTTTTACGACGCGGGGTTCGGCAGCGAGCAGGCGAACCCGGGGCGATGGCGCTTCTACAACGAGTTCCTGGCGGGCTGGCGGCACTTCCTGGCAATCGATGGGGTGAGCTTCAACGAACGGGATCCGCGGCATACGTTCGCCTGGTTCCGGCAGATCCAGCGGGCGTTCGACATCACCTTCCGGGACATCATCGGCAGTTCGCTGCCGGCGGCGCGATTGCGGGGGGCGGTGTGGCAATCCATCTTCACGCACGATATGCGGCGCTACCGGCGTACGCTATACGCGCGCATGGGCGAGTTCGCCACACTGATTACGGGGCCCTCGGGGACGGGCAAGGAGTTGGTGGCGCGGACGATCGCGGAATCGCGGTACGTGCCGTTCGACGACCGGCGCCTGGGGTTCGCGGACGACGGCGAGAGGGTGTTCCTGCCGATCAACATCTCCGCGCTTTCGCCGACGCTGGTGGAATCGGAGTTGTTCGGCCATAAGCGCGGCGCCTTCACGGGCGCGGTGGCGGACCGGCGCGGGTTCCTGGAGATGTGTCCGGAACTGGGGTCGGTATTTCTGGACGAGCTGGGCGATATGGACCCGGGCATCCAGGTGAAGCTGCTGCGGGTGATCGAGACGCGCACGTTTCATCCGGTAGGCGACACGGCGGGGCGGCAGTTTCGCGGCAAGCTGATCGCGGCCACCAATCGCGACCTGGCGCAGGCCATGCGCAAGGGGCAGTTCCGCGAGGACCTGTATTACCGGCTGTGCTCGGACCAGGTAAGTACACCCTCGCTGGCGGAGCAACTGGCGGCGTCGCCGGGCGTGCTGCGGGAACTGGTGTTCTACATGGCGCGCCGCGTGGCGGGCGTGGAGGGCGACGCGCTGGCGGGCGAGGTGCTGCCATGGATCGCGGAGAACCTGGGGACAGAGTACGCATGGCCGGGGAACTATCGCGAGCTGGAGCAGTGCGTGAAGAACGTGCTCATTCGAAGAAACTACCGGCCGGCGGGAGGGGGCGGGGAAGATCCATTGGAGGAGTTCGCCAACCAGGCGCGCGCGGGACGCCTGACGGCGGATGAGTTGTTGAGGCGGTATGTGACCATCGTTTACAGCCGCACGGGAAGCTATGAGGAGACGGCGCGGCGCCTGGGGCTGGATCGGCGGACGGTGAAGGCGAAGGTGGACGCGGCGTTATTGGGGAGGCTGCGGCAGACAGTACAGCCAGTATCTTTTGTGGTAAGTTGAGACTGCCATGGACCAAGCAGTTGCGATTGTCATTGCTCTTCTGGTTGGCTACCTGTTCGCGGCTACGAGAACCTGGGTGTGGTGCCCTGGTTGGCTGAAGAGGCTTGTACTGGGTGAGAAGAGGCGCTCGCACACCACTCTGTACTAACGGCGGGGCTTACTTTGTGTAAGTAAATTCCCGCCATTGGCTTTTGGGGCCGGACTGGCCGTCGGCATCCACCGCCCAGACGCGCCAGCGGCCGGGTTGGGCGCCGATGAATTTGAATGTGGCGACCGGTTGGGCGGCCTGGATGAGCGCTCCTTGGGTTCCGCGCTGCTCGGAGGCCCAAGTGTCGCCGCCTTTATAGTCCCACTCCACCCAATAAGAAACGGCGCCCGGGACTTCGGTCCAGACCAGAGTGGTTTCGCGCGGATAGTGTTCGAAGTGGGCGCGGGGCTGAGGAGCCTGGGAGTGGTCACGCCTCCGGTGACGCCGGCGATCTGGTTGCGCGCCTCGTTCTTGCGTTGGGCGGCCCACAGGTTCCCCGCATTCATGCGCAGGGCGGCGTCGCAATCGGCGATGGCCTGAGCGTACTGCTTGCGGTCCAGGTAAATCCGGCTGCGATTTTGCAGGGCGGGCATGAAGGGGCGGGCTCTGCCCGCCT
>JADGNS010000376.1 GCA_017883355.1 Candidatus Solibacter sp. | reverse complement strand
TTTGGAGAACATGCTGTCCGCGGAGCCGCGACAACGGCGCGGCTTTCCCGGCCCTCCCTTTGAGGAGCAGGGAATGGTCTTCGATCTTCCCGCCTTCGGAATTCCCGCGCCGGACCGTTCCCCCGACCAGTTCGTACGCGGCGAGGCCCCGTCCCTCATCTTCGAGTTGAACCCCGAGTTTGCCCGCGATGTTCTGCTGCCAGAACTGCTGCAGCGGCATCTGGAGACCGGCGGGACGCTGGAATATCAGGTGGAAGTCTTGAGCCGGCGGCGTCCTCCGGTGGTCATTTTTCAAACCGATCCGGGAGCGCAGGTGGCTGCCAACGCCGACGCGTCGGTGGGCCTGTTCGACACCCCATACGACCAGATCTTCCGCGGTTCGCCCGGGCGGGGCGGGCGCGGGCGCGGGCCCGGCCGCGGTGGCCCGGGCGCCGATTCGGGACGCTGGCAGATGTTCGTGCGCCATCGCGCCGGGTCGCTCGAAGCCGTGGTGGCGCAGGCGCGATGGCGCAACCTGGCGGTGACAGCCGGCGTGCTCCTGCTGATGATGGCGAGCGTCGGCGCCCTCATCACCTATACGCGCCGCGCCCAGAAACTGGCCGATCTGCAGATGGATTTCGTCGCCGGCATTTCCCACGAGTTGCGCACGCCACTCACCGTGATCCACACCGCCGCCTACAATCTGCGCGGCAAACTCGCCGCCAATCCGGCGCAGGTGGAGAAGTATGGTGTCCTCATCCAGCAGGAGAGCGGGCGGCTCAAAGATCTGGTGGAACAGGTGCTCCGCTTTTCCGGCGCCACTGCCGGCCGCGTGATTCAGAATCCCGAACCGCTATCCATCCCGGACCTGCTGGAAGACACCCTGGAATCGGCCAAGGCGGTATTCCAGGGGGCCGGATGCGTGGTGGAGAAACACATCGATGCGGACCTTCCCCTGGTCATGGGCGACCCCATGGCCCTCAAGCAGGCGCTGCAAAACCTGCTCCACAATGCGGCCAAGTACGGCGCCGGCGACGGTCATTGGGTCGGCGTGTCGGCATCCAGAACTGGGGACAACGGCAAGGCGGCAGTGGAAATCCGCGTGGCCGATCGCGGGCCCGGAATCCCGGCCGATGAGCAGGCGCACATCTTCGAGCCCTTCTTTCGCGGGCGCCGCGCGCTGCAGGATCAGATACACGGCACCGGCCTGGGGTTGAACCTGGCGAAGAAAATCATCGAGGCGCACGGAGGTAGCATACAGGTGAAGAGCGCCGCTGGGAAGGGAACCGAGTTTATGGTTCGCCTTCCCGCCGCGCCCGCCGGAGAACTCGCATGAGTGCGCGCATACTGCTGGTGGAGGATGAGCCGGGGCTGGTGATGACCCTGTCCGACCTGTTGGGCGCGGAGGGCTACGAAGTGGAAAGCGCCACGGATGGACCGGCCGGATTGTCCAAGGCGCTCAAAGAAAAGTTCGACCTGATCGTGCTCGACGTGATGCTGCCCGGCAAGAGCGGCCTCGAAGTGTGCCGCGAACTGCGCCAGCAGGGCAACGACGTGGCCGTCCTCATGCTCACCGCCAAGACTCAGCTTTACGATCGCGTCGTAGGCTTGAAACTGGGGGCCGACGACTACCTCACCAAACCCTTCGAACCGCCCGAACTGCTGGCGCGCATCGAGGCCCTGTTGCGCCGTGTGAAGCACGATAAGCTCTCTCCGGTGGCGCGCTTTCAGTTCGGCAATGTGGACATCGATTTCGAGAGAAGCGAAGTCCACAAAGACGGCGTGGCGTTAAATCTGGCGGCCAAGGAACTCGAACTGCTGCGCTATCTGATCGATCGCCGGGGCAACGTAGTGTCGCGCGACGAACTGCTGGAGGCGGTCTGGGAATATCAACCCGGCGTGTCCTCGCGGACGATCGATGTGCACGTCGCCTGGCTGCGCCAAAAGCTCGAGGACAACCCGCAGACCCCCCGCCACATTCACACCGTCCGCGGCGTAGGCTACCGTTTCGCCGCCTGAGACTCCGAGGTCGACTTAGCACTGTGACCGTGAGAGTGTGTTCCTTTGTGAGGGGCAGCTTTGCAAGCTGCGCGCGATCCAGAGGGTACCCCGGCAACCGGCGCTCCAGGCGGGTTGCCAACCCAATGCAGGATTCCATCCTAATGCCGCTCGTTTTTCCCGACCGCACAGTCTGCATTGATTGTGGGGCGGACCCCCCGGTCCGCGGCCGACGCCCCCGTCGGCCTGCTCGCGCTTTGCATGATGCTGACAGCGTTGTTCCAACTGCGGGTCCAGGGGGACCCGCGCGGACCAGGCATAGGCGTTAAAATAAGCCCTTGACGGGACCTTGCTGCTGAATTGCCGGTGCGATGGGCGGTGCTCGCCCCCAATCGGTAGGTCCTTGGCGACATAGCGGAAGCTACTTCCCAGAAGGCCGTTTGTGGCCAGTGTACGAGCCCACTTTCCAACCAGTGGCCGAGCGTCCGCAAACGCTGCGGGTCATCACGGACACGTTCTTCCTCGAACGATCTCAACGATCTCCGTCTCAACGACGCACCTGCGGAGGACGTTATGATAGGCAGCCAAGTGGGCCGGTCTTGGACGGAGCACGCGGTTCTAAACTCTGTGCCCCCCAGGCACAACCGATCTGCCGACTCTGCCGAAGATCTCGCAATCTCCGAAAGTTGGCGCTAATCCTCGGGGCGCTAAGAATATCACGTTCAACCTCGAGGGCAGCGATTTCCAATATCTTCGCTCATAATATCGCTGGTATGACGCGCGCTCGACTGTGCCGGCCGGTCAGCCCGGATATTCCCCGCCGCTCTCGCCTCGCTCCCGGTTCCGTCCCGTCCAGCCGCCAAATCCCGTATTGTCTCGTATGCGTGACCCGCGAACCGGCTCGCGCCGGAACTCCCCGCGTGTAGTGGCCAGCATTTACCAACACGGGCCGGCGAAATCTGCCAATGAGATCGGGGCAGAAGAACCCTCTTTCCCGGAAAGTGAACCCACACTCCCCAGATCTGGAACTTGAGAACTTGCGCCGCGAAGCCCTACTAAGATATGCAAGCTGAACTCTAATGGAGTCTCCCCAACCAACACTACTGCCGGAGTCCACTCGGAGGCCTCAAAAGCTGCGCCGTAAAGAGCGCTATGAATTGCAGGAGAAAGTGGGCGCCGGCGGTATGGGCACTGTATACCGCGCCATGGACCGCGAACTGAATCGCACGGTCGCGGTGAAAGTGTTGCGCCCCGAATTGGTCCCCGATCTGCTCAACCTGCTGCGACTTAAGCGAGAAGTCGTTTTGGCGTCGAGGGTTAGCGACGAACACGTAGTCCGCGTTCACGATATTGGCGAGGTGGGCGGCAAAGCCCTGATTGCCATGGATTGGGTTGACGGCGAAAGCCTCGCGCAGATCCTCGCTCGCGTTCACACCCTTCCGCCGTCCCAGGTATACAGTTTCGCGGGTCAGATCTGCCGGGCTCTCCGCGCCATCCACGCGGCCAATATCATTCATCGGGACCTCAAGCCCGGCAACCTGCTGGTTCGGAAAGATGGCGCAATCCTCGTCAGCGATTTCGGGTTGGCACGGTCTGTTGTGCCGCAGGATTTTACCCTCAGCCGGCCGGGGGAATCCAGTGGGACGCCGCGCTACATGGCGCCAGAGGCACTGGCCGGATTGCCGGCAGATGCGCGGTCGGACCTCTACTCGCTTGGCATGGTGCTGCTCGAGATGCTCACCGGAACGACCGCTTTGGAGACGCTCGCTCCGTTGCGTTTGCGCATGCTGGCTACCTATGACGATAAGGACTTACGCTCGGCCGAGTTGCGTCACCTGGCGGCACTCCAGATCGCGATCCGCCACTGCCTGCACCCCGACCGGACGGAACGTTGCCCCAGTGCAGATGCCGTGATCGAGGACCTCAAGTTGGCCACCGCTCAGACAATAATCCCCGCTTCCGACAAGCCACCCGGGCGGAACTGGGCGCTCTTCGGGTCACGAAGGGCGAAAATCGGATTGTTTGCGGCCATGATCATCCTGGCCCTCTCGGGATATCTGGCGTCGCGGCGTCATCTGGCAGTTAGGACTGCGGAAGCAGAGCAGTTGTATGCTCGGGCGACGACCCTCCTCACGAACCAAAGCGGCGAGTCGGAACTGCGCGCGGCGCTTGACACACTGGACCGTGCGGTCGCCTACAACCCCAATCGCACAGATGCAATCCGCGCGCGGTTGGAGACATCGATCCGGCTGTTTGAACGGACTCATGAATCGCTGTGGCTGGTAAAGGCACGCGACGCTCTCAAAAACGATACCGCAGCTCGCCTGAGCGACCAGGAACGGACCGTGTTCCGGGCCAGGGTCGATCTCAATGCAGGCCTGTTCCGGGACGTGATCCAGGCTCTTCAGTCCCATGCAGGTCTCCTGGCATCCTCCACGGATGCCAATCTATTATTGGGCAGAGCACTCGCAGGCTCCGGCCAGTTAGAGGGGGCGCTGATAAGTTATCGTGCCGCAATCAGTCTTGACCCCGAGTCATGGCGGGCGCACAACGACCTTGGATCCGTGCTGCTCCGCCTCGGCAGGTTGAAGGAATCGGCACAAGAGTTCGTTCGGGTCACCGAGCTCAAGCCCGATGCGCCAACAGGCTATTCGAATCTGGGATCCGCGCTGCTGGACGCCGGCGACCTGCCTGGAGCCCGCCGAAATTATGAAGTCGCGCTGCAACGCGCAGCCTCACCGGCCGCTTATTACAGCTTGGGCGTCACGGCCTACTACTCGCGGGAGTATGCAACCTCGATCCCCTTTTTTAGATCGGCTATCCAGATGCGCCCCAACTCGGATCTCTATGTTGCTGCGCTAGCTGACGCATTGCGACACTTGCATCGCACGGAGAGCGCTCGGGAAACTTATGCCCGCGCGCTCACTCTGGTGGAACAACTGGCCCAAACCAGGCCGCTGTCGGTGGAAGAGCAGTGTCGTCGCGCAATCTATCTCGCAAAGCTAGGTGATCGCAGGGCTGCGAGTGCGGCCCTGGATGCGATTGCTCCGGGTACCAGGAGTCAGGATTTCGCTTACGCGCGTGCGATAGTAGCCTCACTGGAGGACCGCATCGCAGCCGCAAGCCGTCACCTCAAAGACGCCATTCAAGCCGGCTATCCCCCGATGCTGATCGAGATGGATCCCGATTTCGTACGCTAAAGTCTTAATACTTCCTGCCGATATATGGGTCAGGAGGTAATTCTACAATGAGACCCGACCTGGATCAGCCCACTGGCGACATATGCCGCTGCTGGATAGCGTTCTTTTGTTTCTTTTGGTAGGTACCCTGGACGGCTCAGTCCATGAGCGACCGGCTCGTTGCTTTCGACCTTATCCTTCCGGCACAAGTAGTGTGTGCGATCAGCACAGTATTCGCTGGGCGCGATTCCTGTGTGTCCAAACGACGACGAAGTACCTTTGTTCCTGTCTGTAAATCCCCTTTCCACCCTTTCCACCAGCAGACGTAGCAAACGCCCAGGAAGTCGCCTTGGGGGAAGCATCGCAACCGCGCGTTGCCGGCGGCATCGCGATCTCCTCGAAGGCCGTTTCGGGACCGCGAGCGGTGCTCTCGCAAAACAACCACTGGACGAATCAGTACGTTACGTAGTGATGTTCGGGAAGAGGTAGGCAGGTCC
>JADGNS010000375.1 GCA_017883355.1 Candidatus Solibacter sp. | reverse complement strand
TTGATGGCCGCCAAAACCAGCGCCGTCGCCGCGAGCTTCCAGTAGTTGCGAAGGTAACCGTAGAGAATGCGCATGAGTTTCCATTGTCACCCGAAGGCGTCGTCGGCGGTAAACTGGAGCCATGGGCACGGCGTCTGAGGATGGGTTCGAGGACTTCCGGCTAGACCGGACGCAATTCTCCGTCGTGCGCCTGGCCGATGCGGACGATGCGGTTGCGTACTGGCGGTCGCGTCCGGTCGAAGAGCGGCTACGGGCGCTCGAACTCCTGCGAAGGACCTTCTATGGCTATACCAGCGCTAGCGAGGGACTTCAAAGAGTTCTTGAAGTCGCTCAACTCAAACCACGTTGAATACCTGTTAATTGGTGGGTACGCGGTCGGCATCTACGGTCATATCCGGGCCACCAACGATCTCGATATTTGGGTCAAAGTCAGTGCGGAAAACGCCGCCAGAATCGATCGCGCGCTTCGCGAGTTCGGTTTCGCCGCGGCAGGGCTGAGCTCCGACCTGTTTCTTGTTCCGAATAACGTGGTCCGCATGGGTGTGCCGCCCATTCGGATTGAGATCCTCACCTCTATCTCCGGTGTCGAGTTCGAATCCTGTTACGCCGAAAGAGAGACGATCCAGATTGAGGAAGTGGTAGTTCCCGTGATCAGTCTGGCTCGCCTGCGGGAGAACAAGGCGGCCAGCGCGCGGGCGAAGGATCTGGCGGATTTGGAGAATCTGCCCGATTAGTCCCTTGCAGCACTCTGCCTACGGGCGCCCCGCATACGGCGACACCGTCGGCGGCGTGGCGTCGGCGTCCACCAGCCAGACGCGGCGGGTGGCGAAGTAGCGCGTCAGTTCGCGGTTGCTTGCGTCGTCCATCTCACGGGCCCAGACCACCGGGGCGGCGTCGATGGACGCTCGATTGTAGACCCACTCCTCGAAGAAATCGTGCTCGGGACGGTAGCGCACGAGGGCCAGGTGGCGGCCGGGTTGGCTTTCCAATTGCGCCAGGATGCGGGCGCGCGCCAGGTTGCCGGGCCGCGTGTAATACCAGGTCATGGGCCAGTCGGGAGGCATGTAGAAGCTGAGCGGCTGGCCGCAAACGCGCAGCAGCGCCATCGCCAGGCAAACCACCAAGACCGATCGGGCGATGGCGGCTCCCACCGGGCGGCCGTGCCTGCGCCAGACGCGCACGTGGCGCAGGCCCTGGAGCACGAGCGCGTAGATCAGGCCGGTCATCGGGGCGGCGTAGTGCGCGTAGAACCAGGTATTGAGCGCCAGGCCGGCCACACAAATGCCGCCGATGACCACCAGCGGCCGGACACGCCGGTCGCCGAACAGCCGCCAGCCGAATACCAGCGGCAGGGTGAGTGCCGGTCCCAGGAAGAACATCCAAAAGGCGCCGGCCTTCCCGAGGGTGTTCCAGGCCAGCCCTCCGAGAGACTTGGCCTCCAGGAACTTAGTGAGTTCCCAACCCACATAGAAGTCGCGCATCTGCGGGTTGCGGTATGCCTTCACGGGCAGCGGCCGTTCCCAGAGAAAGATGCGCGCCGTGGCGCTCTGGTCGCGGGACACCTGATACGGCATGCGGAACGGATTGCCGGTCACGCGCCAGTAGTAGTAGCACGTGCCCGCCCCGGCGACGGCCAGAAGGAGCGCGGCCGGCAGCACCAGACGCAGGGCCACGGCGGCGAGCGCCGGACCGCGAAGCTTCAGCAGCCGCGCCGCGAGGTAAACACACACCGGAAGGCTGAGCAGGAGCCCTTCGTAGGGCCGGCTGTTGGCCAGGATCGCGATACCGCCCGCCAGAAGCAAGGCATCGCGCACGCGGGTTTTGCGCAGCAGGCGCGGCATGGCTCCCAGCACCAGCAGACCGCCGATGGCCGCCGCCGCGCCGCCCCAATAGCTGTTGATCCAATAGCCGAACAAGCCCAGCCGGAGCACGGCAATGAGACCGCCGAGCAGAGCCCACGCGGGGGGGAGCCAGCCCTGCAACATCCAGCAGAGCAGGGCGCACATCACGGCCACGCTCACGTAGACGCCGGCCCAGGGATGACCGGCCACCACCTGGCCCGCCGCCAGAATCAGTCCTTGCGCCGCATGGTACATGGCGGCGTACGTAGGCTGCTGGAGGATGTGCATGCTTTCGAAATGCACCCACATGGGATGGGTCGGGTTGGCGAGGCGGCCGGAAGCGAAGGTATCCGCGGCCAGAAGATAGCTGAACTCGTCGGTGATGATGGGCTGGCGGATGGACAACACCGGCAGCAGGAGCGCCCGCGCGGCCAGGGCGGCCACGCCGGTGATGAAGATGGCCAGGGTTCGACGGCGCGCCAGGTTGCCGAAGGCCCGCCGCGCGGAGCGGAATCGGGATGACGCGGGCTGACGCGCACGGCTCCGAAAGGCGAGCCTGGCCAGGACCACGAGCGCCAGCAATTCGACCGCGTAGGGGCCGTACCAGATGGTGAGCGTGAGCAGGCGGCCTAAGTCGAGCGGCATGGGATCTGGTCTGGAAGCCTGGATTCATGATAATCCGCCCCGCCTAAGTGGCTCAACGCTACAAATGGTTGACAGGCGCGTGCTGTCAAAATGTGGACTCCGCGCCATTCAGGGGATGCACAAGGCGGAGCCACTTACTTTTTCAGCACCTCTTCAAAAAAAGTAATCGCCCGCCCGTCCCGCGATTGCCCCAGTGAACTCATCGCCTGTTTCCGCACCTCGTTATCGTGTGTGGCCCTCGCCAGTTGGATCAACAGCGGAATGCCTTCCCCGTCCGGCATGGATTGCAGGGCGCTCACCGCGCGGCGTTTCACCTGTAGATCGGGATCGTTCTCGATGGCGTCCTTGAACGTGCCCAGCACCTTGGCGCCGGAATGGCGATTGAGCGCCGAGAGGGCCTGCATGCGCAAGCGCGGGTTTGGATCCTTGCGCGCGGTGGCCGTCAGCAGGTCGAGCGCTTCGGGCTCTTTGCTGTTGCCGAGCGTGGAGATGGCGCGTTCGCGCACGCGGTCGCTGGGGTCGCTGGAGATCAGGCCCTTGAGCACGTCGAAGCCGCGGCGCCCGCGCATGGGGCCGAACCAGTTCACCACCCGCAGCCGGATGGATTCCGGCTGGCCGGGAGCCAGGTACCGCTGCAAAGCCGCATCGGCCGCGGGGTCGGCATGCGACGCAATAGCGCTCATGGCGCCGTCCATGTAACGCTCGCGCTCGGTGGCGAAGCCATCGAGCAGCGCCACGCTTTCGGCGGGCTTCACATCCGTCAGCCAATGCACCGGCAAGTTGCCGGCGTCAATCTCGCAATCGGGCGACAGGGTGCGTATGCGCTCCACGGCTCCGCTATCCACGCGGAAGAGGATCACGGCGTGATCCGGCGGTTCCAGGTGGATGACGCCAGGCTGGCTCCATCCGTCGCGCACGTAGTCGCACCCCAGGTTGACCCTGGTGGACGGCACGCTGTACGCGATCCAGGCCGGCTGGGGCAGCGCGGCGACCAGCGGCCGGAACGTCTGCTCCAGGCCGGCCGCCGCAGGCCTCGTGTCCACTTTGGCGTTGACCAGCAACTTGGGCTGCGCCCCGAGCGGCAGCACGGCGGCCACCAACCAGAGTAGGGGTCTCATTTTTTCAGCAGCTCCTCGAGGTAGTCCGTCGCTTCCTTGTTCTTCATGTTGGAGAGCCGCTCGACGATCCGCAGCTTCATCTTGGTGTCCTTCTCCGTGCGGGCGATGTCCACCAGCGCCTTGGCGTTGCGCTGCGAATACAGGCCATCCAGGATGCTCTGTTTGATCTGCGGATCCTGTTCCGCGTTGTAGAGGGTAACCAAGGTGTCGGCGGTGACCCCGGTCCGCTGCGAGGCCAGCACGCGCATGGCATCGGCACGCACCTTGGGATCCTTTTCGGTGCGCACCACTTCGAGCAGCTTGTCGGCGTTGCCGTTGGAGTACATGTAGCGCAGCAGTTGCAGCTTGCCTTCGGTGGTGGTTTCGGTCTGGTACAGTTGCCACAGCTCCGGATTGCCGTTGTTGCCGGCCAGAACGCCGATGGCGAACTCGCGGAGTTCCGGCGATTTCTCGCCCTTGGCGGCCTGCAGCAGATGGTCTTTGTCCCGCATGCCGGCGTAGGCCTGCAGTATGGCGCGCTTGACGGCCATATCGTTGGTGGCGGCGTAGATCTCCGAGAGAACCTGGGCGTTGTTGTTGGGTTTGCGCCGCTGGTCCATGTAGCTGATCGCCTTCAGTTGCAGGTCGGGGTTGGCGCCGCCGCGCGCAATCTGTTCGATCAGCGCCGGCGCCTTGGGCGAATTGCTCTGCGCCAGCACGAACAGCGCGTTGCGCTTCACCTTGGGCGAGGCGGAGCCCTTCAGCAGTCCCTCCAATAGCGGGATGGCGCGTTCCGCGTCGCTATGCATGAGCCCGTTGATGGCCATCAGCTTGAGCTCTTCATCGCTCTCCGCTTCCGGCGAAACACTCTGTCCGGAAGCCTGCTTCAGTTCCAGTTCCAGCGCCTTGGCGTCATCCAGCCAGCGGCTGTTGGTATAGGACTTGCGCAGTTCGGCGATGGTGGCGGCGGCTTCGTCGCGCCGGCCCAATTTGCCAAGCGCGTAGGCCTTCCAGTAGAGGGCGCCGTCCACCCGCGAACCGCTGCGCGAGATCACCTGGTTGAAGTACTCCACGGCCTGATCCCATTGGCGGCTGTCGAGCGCGCCCTGGCCGGCCGAATACAGGCCATCGTCACCTCGGCCGCGGTAGGTCATTGCCTTGGCGGGCATCGGCGGCATGGGCGGCATGGGTGGGCGGGGCGCGACGGCCTGCGGGGCGAAGGCGAGCGCGCCCCGCAGCATGTCCTGGGCGGCCGCCATCTCGAAGCCTTGCTCCTGAAAATCCAACTTCATCCGGCCGGCCTGTTCCTTGGCGGCCTCGATCTGGTCTTGCAGTTCCGGACTAAACTTGAAAACCCGCTCCTGTAGATCCAGCTTCATCCGGCCGACCTGCTCCTTGGCGGCCTCAATCTGGTCTTGCAGTTCCGGACTCATTGCCAGATCTTTGGCCATCGAAATCTGAACATCGAGGTCGCCCAAATAGATGTCCATCGGCGCAATGGCCGGCGTCGGCATCACCAGGTCCATCGGCGGCATCGGGGGCATCGGAGCCATGGGCGCGGGGGCCGGCATCGGCCGCGGGGTCGCGATTGGCGTCTGTTCCCAGGCGTCGGGCGGCGCTGGCGGCGCGGCGGGGGCCCTGGGCGCCGGCGTCTGCGCGAAGGCCAGAAGCGCCGTGGCGAGCAGGCTGCAAACGGGTGTCAGTGTTCGAGAGTAGTTCATGTTCCTTTTCCTTTAAAGTATCTGCCGGGCCGCCGGCGCGTCCGCCACTTCCTGGTTGCGGACGTTGGAGCCCAATACACGGATCTTGAAGAGAATGCCTTCGGCGGACAGCCGTTGGCGCAGTTCCTCCAACTGAGGCGCCGTCATATTGGAGGGCGAGTGGGTGATGTCCACCAACACGCGCTCGAGTTCGTCGAGCACGCCCGTGATACGGGTATCGCCGGTGCGCGCGGCGGTCTGCCGGTACAGCCGGGTTTCCGCCACCAGGTCGCCGGCGCGTTCCTGCTCGGCGGAGATATCCAGCGAGCCTTTGGGATTGGCGTTGGTCAATTCGATGAGCACCATTTGAGAGCGTTCCAG
>JADGNS010000374.1 GCA_017883355.1 Candidatus Solibacter sp. | reverse complement strand
GCCTTCGCGGCGTTTTCAAAGGTGCAGTTCTTCAGGCGGACGTTGGTGATGGGAGCGTTCTTGAAGCCGCGCAGCGACCACGCGTTGGCGCACTTCTTGACCGATAAATTCACCACTTCCACGTCGCGCACCACGGGAGTGAACGGACCCTTCTCGCCTTCCTCGTAATAGAAATCGACGTCGATGGCGGCTGTCGCCACTTCCCCGCCCTTCACATTGCGCATGTAGACGTGCTCGATGACGCCGCCGCGGATGGCGTTGTTCTTGAAGCGCAGCACGCGGTCCAGGTGCGGGCTGTCCATCTCGCAATCTTGCGCGAACACGTTGCGGATGTCGCCGGAGCATTCGCTGCCCATGGTGACGCCGCCGTGGCCATCCTTCATGATGCAGTTCTGCACGATGAGGTTTTCGCTGGGCGCGTGCAGGCGGCGGCCATCGGCGTTGCGGCCGCTCTTGATGGCGATGCAATCGTCGCCGGTATCGAAGGTGCAGCCGTCGATCAGTACATCGACGCTCGATTCGGGGTCGCAGCCGTCGTTGTTCGGGCCGTGGCTGGAGACCGTCACGTTACGCACCGTAACGTTCTTGCACAGCACCGGGTGCATTTCATACATCGGCGAGTTGACGATGGTGATGTCCTGGATCTGCACGTTGGTGCAGCGGTAGGGCTGAATGAACATGGGCCGCAGGTAGCCGCCGTCGCCGAACTTGCGCTCCGCAACGGGTGTGCCCTTCTCCGCCATTTCGCCCACGGCGGCCCGGGCCTTGCGCTGGTTCGGGTCGTCCGGCTTGGCGCCGCGCTTGCCGCCCCACGGCCACCAGTGCTCCGCGTTCGCCTGGCCATCCAAAGTGCCGCCGCCAGTGATCGCGACATTCTGCTGGTCGAACGCGTAGACGAAGGGCGAGTAGTTCATGCACTCCAGCCCCTCAAAGCGCGTGAGCACGATTGGGTACAGCTTCGGGTTGGGGTCGAACTTGATGGTCGCGCCCTTCTGGACCACCAGGTTCACATTGCTCTTGAGGTGGATGGCCCCGGTCAGGCAAACGCCCTCCCTGACCACCACGCGCCCGCCGCCCGCACGATTGGCCTCTTCGATAGCTTTGCGAAAGGCTTCGGTACAATCCGTCTTGCCGTCCGCTTTGGCGCCGTAACGGGTCACCTCGAATTCTTTGGCGGGAATCTTCGGCGGCGAAATTCTCTTCATGATCTGGGGATAGACGGTGACCCAGGGATCGTCGGCGGCCCATGCGCGGGAACCGGCGAACGCGGCCCCCGCCATGGTTGCGAGGGCATGGCGGCGTGTGTAGGTAGACATCTGAACCGATGGTAGGGCCGGGCGCAACTCGCGTCAAGCGGAGAATCGTTTAGCGGTGCTAAAGATACCGTTTTCGGAATTTCACATCCGTTATTGAATTACAATTTAGGTGGATCCCATCAATGCTTACCCTGGAAAAATTCTCCCTCGGCGTAGGAGACCGTTTCGCGCACCAAGCCAAAGCCCAGTTGCAGGCTTGCGTGATGGCGGCGGCCCGCGGCGTCACCGTAATCCCCGTCTGGAATAAATCGAATCGCGAGCACGGCATCGTGGGCTCGGAACCCGCCAGCGTGCGCGCGGCCGCCGAGGAGGCGGTGCGGCAAGCCGGCTGGAAACACCCCTACCACGTGGACGCCGATCACATCAACCTGGGCACCGTGGACCGCTTCATCGAGGCCAGCGATTTCTACACGCTCGACGTAGCCGCGGCCATCGGCCAGGCGGCCGAGGTGGACCGCGTCGATACCTTCATCGAGCGTCATCCGGAGCTTCAGGGAACCGTGAGCATCCCCGGCATCGCCCAGCCGTTCACGCTCGACCGCGAGGCCATTGCGCACATCGCCCGCAAGTATCTGGCCGCCGTGCAGCAGGCAGGCGCCATCTACCGGCACGTGGACGAGAAGCGCGGCGGCCGAGAGTTCATCACCGAGGTCTCCATGGACGAGACCGATGCGCCGCAGACTCCGCCGGAACTGCTGGTCATTCTGGCCGCCGTCTCCGACGAGCAGATTCCCATCCAGACCATCGCCCCCAAGTTCACCGGGCGCTTCAATAAGGGCGTCGATTACGTGGGCGATGTGGTCCAGTTCGAGAAGGAGTTCAGCGAAGACGTGGCGGTGATTGCCTTTGCCATCCGGCAGTACGGCCTGCCGGCCAACCTCAAGCTGAGCGTGCATTCGGGCAGCGACAAGTTCTCGATTTACGCCCCCATCCGGCGGGTGCTCGAGAAGTTCGGCGCCGGGGTCCACCTGAAGACGGCGGGCACCACCTGGCTGGAGGAGTTGATCGGCCTGGCCGAGGCCGGCGGCCCGGGTTTGGATCTGGCGAAGCAGGTGTACGCCAAGGCTTTCGAGAATCGCGACGCCCTGTGCGAGCCGTACGCGACCGTGATCGATATCGACTACGCGAAGCTGCCGGGCCCGGCCGTGGTGAACGGCTGGAGTGCCGAGCAGTATACTTCGGCGCTGCGTCACGATCAGAGGAATCCCGGCTTCAATCCGGATCTACGGCAACTGCTGCATGTGGGCTTCAAGGTGGCCGCCAAGATGGGCGACAAGTATCTCAAGATGCTGGATACCTGCGAAGCCAGCATTTCCCGCAACGTCACCGAAAACCTTTTCGAACGCCACATCAAACCGTTATTTCTGTAGTAGGGGAGGCAGCATGCCGTTCCAGAGGCTCACCATCGCAACGGAATACCGCTTGCTGACGCGCGCGGCTCTGATTGGAGCCGCGATTTTGGCCGCCCACGCACAGGACACGCGCAATGTCACGGAGCCGGTGATTCCGCCCAGTTGCGCCGTGCTGACGGCGAAGCTCGCGGCCCTTGATGGCAACAAGACGTTGGCCGAGGCCGACGAGGGCAAACTGGATACCACGCGCATCCAGCAGGCGATGGACACTTGCGCCCAAGGGCAGGCCGTTGTGCTGAAGGCCGATGGCGCGCACAACGCGTTCCTCACCGGACCGCTCGATCTCAAGCCGGGGGTCACGCTGGTGGTGGACGTGAAGACCATCCTGTTCGGCTCGCGCGACGCCAAGGTGTACGAAGTAAGCCCCGGCAGTTGCGGCATCGTGTCGCAGGCCGGCCGCGGCTGCCGCGCCATGATCAACGGCACGGGCGTCTCTGGCGCGGGCGTGATGGGCGATGGCACGATCGATGGCCGCGGCTGGGCCAAAGTGCTCGGCAAGAACGTCTCCTGGTGGGACCTGGCCGAGGAGGCGCGCAAGGGCGGCAACCAGAATTGCCCGCGTATCCTGGTGCTCAACCGCTGCGACAACTTCACGCTCTACCGCATCGCGCTCAAGAATTCGGGAAATTTCCACGTGTCCTACAGCGGCGGCAACGGGTTCACCGCCTGGGGCGTGGTGATCGATACGCCAAAGAACGCGCGCAACACCGATGGCATCGACCCGGGCTCTTCCACCAACGTGACGATCGCTCACTGCTACATCAAGACCGGCGACGACAACGTGGCCATCAAGGCGGGCGGCCACTGCTCGCACATGACGATTGCGCACAATCACTTCTACACCGGCCACGGCATGTCGATCGGCAGCGAGACCGACGGCGGCGCGGACACGATTCGCGTGAGCGATCTATCGATCGATGGCGCCGACAATGGTATCCGCATTAAATCCAACTCCGGCAGGGGCGGCAAGGTTACCGATGCCGTGTATGAGGACGTCTGTATTCGTGACACCAAGAACCCGATCTACATGGATAGCGATTACGCGCACTTCGGCAAGAGCGGCGGCAAGGTGCCCTGGTTCACCGGCATCGTGCTGAAGGACGTCCGGGTGCAGGGCGCGGGCAAGATTACGCTGCAAGGGTACGACGCCCAGCACCGGCTCGGCATGACGTTCGATAACGTGCAGTTCGATTCGCTCAAGGACGTCAAGGTGATCGCCGAGCACGCTGATTTGAAGTTCGGGCCGGGCGCAGTGAACCTGAAGGTAGTGGGCGAGGGGGTTACCGTCGCCGGGACGCCGTCGAGCGGCAAGCCGAACGCGTGCACGGACAAGTTCGTGCCGATGCCGGAGCGGTAGAAGTGGGATAAGGCTCTGCCTTGTCCATCCGAGCGAAGCTCGGACCTGGAGTTTCTACATTTTCCGCCAGATCTGTTTTGATTCCATTACTCCAGCAGGTGAACCGCCGACCCCATTGTGCGTCTGTCTATATTGAGTTATATTGACAGACCGACCTGAGTATGGCATCCTATCCTTGATCCATGCTAAGGAGCCCCCCATGACGGATGATCTCAAGGATTCGTTTCTCTCCATATTTGAAGCTTCTCTCGATGCTCAACTCCGCGCCGTCCGCCGCCTTCGCCAGGGCGAATCGGCCGCCGCATCCCGCCCAAGAAAAGGTCGGTCTCAGGTTGACATGGCATATGACGTACTCAAGAAAGCCCGCGCTCCGCTGCATGTCTCCGAATTGCTCGCCCGCATTCAGTCCTCCTTTGCCGTCACCGTCGATCGCGATAGCCTCGTCTCTTCCCTCACCAAGAAAGTCGCCCGCCAGGACCGCTTCCTCCGCACCGAGAAGAATACCTTCGGCCTGCGACCGGAGGCCCGATGACTTTGCTGGCAGCTTTCCTGGATATCACCGCCGGTTGGCGCTCCGTCTTTCCTCAATCGCGCACCTTCCAGCGTGCCGTTCGCCAAGCTCTGGGCTCGCTGGTGTGTTTGGGCCGACGGTGTCTGACACGCATCATTTGGACCTTCGGCGGCCAACTTCGCAGTTGGGGCGCCGAATACTTTCTTCATTCCCGCTGTGATTGGCAGCCCCAGGAGCTGTTTCGACCCATCCTCCAACGGGCGTTGGTTTACTGCCCGGGACGGTTGGTGGGCGTAGCCGTAGATGACACCCGTTTGCACAAGACCGGTCGTTGTATCCAGCAGGCCTTCTATCAGCGCGATCCGCTGTCGCCGCCCTTCCATGTGAATCTGATGTTGGGGTTGCGCTTTTTGCAGGCTTCCCTGTTGGTGCCCACCTATCGCCTGGCCCCGGTCAGCACGCGCGGGTTGCCCATCCGCTTCGAGGAAGTGTCGCGCGTCAGGAAGCCGTCCCGCCAAGCCAAACCGGAAGCCTGGCAAGAATATAAGGAGGCCCTCAAACGATACAACCTTTCGCAGAGCTTCGTGGGGATGATGGGCCAGTTGCGGCAGGAGTTGGATCTGGCCGGAGGCGACAAGAAGATTCTGGTGCTGGCCGGCGACGGCAGTTTCTGCAACCGTACGTGCTTCCGCGCTCCGCGGGATCGCACCGAGTTGATCTGCCGCTCCCGCAAGGATGCGGTGTTGTGCGGGGGAGCCCCAGAGGGGAGCCGGCGGTTTTACGGCACGGAGAAATTCACTCCCGATCAAGTGCGTCAAGATGAGACGCTGCCCTGGAAGGAGACCAAGGTTTTCTACGGGGGCAAGTGGCGAAAAGTACGCTACAAAGAGGTGTCCGTGGTGTACTGGCAAGGCGGCGCGGGCCGCTGCCCGTTGCGACTGTTAGTGGTGGCGCCCACTCCCTATCGCAAGCGCAAGAGCAGCAAGCTGTATTACCGCCTGCCGGCTTTCCTGCTGACCACGGATCTGAAGGACTCCGTCAAGCAGTTGTTGCAGATCTATTTCGACCGTTGGCAGA
>JADGNS010000373.1 GCA_017883355.1 Candidatus Solibacter sp. | reverse complement strand
GCCGTAAACTCAGGCAACAGGTAGTGAATCTGCCAGACAAAGCCTATTTCCCGATTGCGAAAGTCCGACTGTTCGGACGGCGCCAGGCCCGTAATCTCTCTACTTCCGTAGTGTATCGTACCCCTGGAAGGACTGTCCAGACCGCCCAAAAGATGCAACAAAGTGGACTTTCCGGCGCCCGATTCCCCCACCAGGGCGAGCATCTCGCCGCGCTCCACATCGAGGTCGAGGTCTGCAAACACCACCAGGTCGCTGGCTCCCGATCGATAGGTCTTGGTGACCCCCCGCGCGCGGATGTAGGGCTCTGGCATCTAAGGCATACGATAACGCACTGCGCAGGCGCTCATGGATTTGGCGCCGCCACTCAATTACCCGGCTGCTTCCCGGTGCCGTTGGTTGGCGGCACCACCAACACCTGGGTAGCGCAGGCGCGCTCTTCCATGCGGACCGGCTTGGGTCCGGCGAGCAGGCGGGTTTCGGTGGGATACCCGGGCGCGTAGGCGCTCACGGTGAAATCGCCGGCGGGTAGAGCGTCGAAGACGAAGCGGCCTTTTTCGTCCGACTCGGTGTAGCGGGCACGATCGCCCGATTTCAGCTCCACGACCGCGGCGACGGGCGCGCCGATGCGGCCCGAATAATGGGCCGGGTCCAGATCGCGCTGGAAGAGCAGATCGCCGGTGACGAAGCCTTCCAGACGGCCGGCGCTCTCGGCGTAGTTTTTGTAAAAGTAGAGGTAGGCGAGATCGTCGCCGGCGTCGGTGAGGCGGCGGGTGCGCGTGCAGGCGCCGGTGGTCATGATGTTGGACTCCTCGTCGTCGTCGGCATAGACGAGGTAGGTTTCGCCGGTTTGGAAGTTGATGCCGCAATCGCCGAACGCGGTCCAGACCTCGACGGTCTTTGCGGGAGCATCGTCATCGTCGTCATCACCCAGTTCGCCGCGGAAGACGGTCTTGACGCGCAGGCGGACGCGCTTGCCGTGGTCGAGGATCCAGTAAAAGAGTTCGGCGAGTTGGTCGGGCGAGGTGGCGGCGGCGAGGCGCGCCTTGTGATCGGCGGGAAGGTCGGGGAAGACCTTAAGGTAGGCGTCGCGGAGTTTGGCGAAGGCGGCGGGCGAGTGGTCGGTCTGGGCGCGGGCGGACTCCCGATTGAGCAGGTCGAGGGCGGCGCGTTGTCCGGCATTCCAGGAATCGAGGAAGCTGGGCTGGATGGCTTCCACCTCGCCGGCGAAGATGATGTCGGTGGAGGCAACTTCATTGCAGACCGATACGGTCAACTGGCACTTACAGGCGAAGGCCGCGAAAGGGACGAGGACCCAGAGGAGGACGGCGCGGCACATGCTCTTATTTTAGCTTGCACAAGGCGGAGCCTTATGCCACCTAATGCATTACTTTCGCCAGATCCTCGTACTGATCGCTGGCGATCAAGTTGACGCCGGCGGCCATCGCGGCCTTCCATCGCACGATCACGGCTTCGTGGGTTCCGAAGTTGTAGCTGTTGCCCCAGCCTTTGTCTTCCCCTGCGCCGAAACCGTCCAGCGTGTAGAAGCGGATCCAGTATCCGAGTTTGTGCGCGTAATCCACCAGGGCGCGCAGGCGGCGGTCGTGCTGCGGGGTCCAAGCGCCGGCCTTGCGCTGGCCGCCTTGCTCCACTGCGTACCACGAGTTGTTCCACCAGCGGCGATAGTTGGTGGGCGGCGCTGGCAGCAACTGTTCCGGCGGCAGATTCGCCAGCAGCCGGTCGTGCTCCTCCTTGGGTTCGGCGGGAATCGATTTGGTGTGCGCCGACCCGAAGAGACGCAGCTTGCTTCCCACCGGCACCTGTTTGAAGAAGACCGCTTCCTGCTCGTCGGCGTCCTCGGTCAGGACCAGCACGGGCTTGGGCTCGAACGCTGCCAGTTGGCGCGGATCGGCGGTCTGCGCGGCGGTGGTGATCCAGCCCTGGTATTCGCCGAGCAGGTCCCAGACGGCGTGCAGCAACTCGGGCTGCACGCTCTTGAAATCGAAGTGGAGCACGATGATGGGCCAGCGCGCGCGGTCGTTATCGGCCAGGGCCTTTTCGACGATGGGGCGCACGCGTTCGAAGAAGTAATCGCGCAGGGCGGGTTCGGTGCCGGTGGTTTTGGCGGTGTGCGTGACCACGGGCCGGCCCTTGCCAGTGGCGGGATCGATGGCCCAACCGAGATCCTGCTCGATGCCCACGGGGAAACCAGTCAGCAGCGCGCGATCGATGCGGTCCTTGAAATCGCCTTTGTACGGATAGCAGTTGTGCGCGTCCAGCACCGGACGGTTGTGATTGAGGAAATCGAGGTTGGCCTGGGCAAACAGCGGCAGGGCCGCGAGAGAGAGCAGCAAGGATCGCATCAGAGAGCAGGATAACGCAAACTCACTCCGCCCAACTCAGTTCTCAGTTCACCCCGTGAATCTTGAGCCTGGTAATCTGCTCGGCGGAGAGGTTGCGCATGCCGGAGGACTTCAGATTTCGCAGATAGTCCCCGTTCACCCCATGAATCTTCAGATCGATCAGTTCCTGGGCGGTGAAGCTGTAACCCAAATCCCTGGCCTCCCGAAGGAAATCGGGTTCAATGCCGTGGATCTTCATCTGCACCAGATCGGCGGGCTGCGGCTTGAGCCGGTAGATATCGAGATCGCGCATGTATTCCGTACCGATTCCGTGAATCTTCAGTTCCACGATTTGGGGAGAGGCGAGTTCATACCCGGCGTGTTTCAGGGCACGGAGGAATTCCGTGGAGACGCCGTGAATCTTCATGTCGACGTAGTCCTTGGGCGTGAAGTGGCGATAGCCGGCATTCTGCGTTTCGCGGATGTATGGCAGGGAGATCGAGTGGATGCGCAACTCCACGAGTTGATCGGTGGAAGCGCGCAGGCCGGCCTCCCGGATGCCGCGGGCGAAATCGAGCGAGACCGGCAGCAGAGCCATGGTAAAGACCTGGTCGTCGCGCGGCGCATCGTACCCGAGGCGCTGCAATTCGGCGGCAAACCGTGGGTTGGGCTGGAACGTGTAAGTCCCGGAACCGGCGCCGAAGGAGAAGCGGCCCTGGCACACAAACGTACCGGCGTCGGCGGCGTATTCGAATTTGGCAGGGCCGCTTTGGCCTGGGTTGAGGCCGCGGAAACCGGAGAGAGGCACGTCGCTGGAACTCGACCAGCGACTGCCGGGTTTGGACTGCTCGATGCCAAAGTGCACCATTCCGGGTGCGCCCGAATACGAGAGATTCCATGCATTGCGATGTTCCTGCGCCGCCATCAGGGCGGCCAGAAGCACGGCGCCAGAGATAATCATGGTTTCGGAGGAGACTTTCATACCAACTCCTACAGGACGCCCGCCTGTTTCATGCGCATAATCTGTTGCAGCGTGAGGTTCGGCCCGTACTGGCGGGCTTCGCGCAGATGTACGGATCTGAGTCCGCGAAGGTGCGCGTCGATGATTTCGCGCGCGCCGGCGTGCAGAAAGCCGGAATCCTTGAGCGCGCGAAAGAGTTCGACGGGGACGCCGTGGATCTTGAGATCGATGAATTCCCGCGGCGTGAACGGGCCGAAGCCAAGCGCCAGAATGTCGCCAATGTACTCGGGGCGGACGCCTTGAACCTTAAGGTCGATCAGTTCCCTGGGCAGCAGCTTGCCCATTCGGGAGCGGCCCATCCCGTTGAGGAACTCCGGCGACACGCCCTGCACTTTCAGAGCGATGATGTCATCCACGGAAAGATCGCCATAGCCGTTGGCCACCAGGGCGGCGAGCAGGGAGTTGCGCGCGGGAGCGATGGACCTTTGCCGCGCTTCGTCGGTTGCCTCGGCTGCGGCCTGGGACACCGGCCCCTGAGCCTGGGCGAACGCGACCCACGCCGGTGTGTGAGAGCCGGCGATCACCAGCATCAGCATGGCGGCGGCGCATGCCGAGACGCGGAGCGCCGAAGCTTGCGGGCGGAATTCGCGGCCGCGGCGCAGCAACAGCGCGATGCGGTCGCCAAGGCGCGAGCCGCCATCGGCGATGCCCGACGCGAGCAGGGCACTCCGCCGCGACGTGCACAGCTCAAACAGGCGGGCGAGGCTGGCCGCATAGGGCCGGGCGGCTCCGGTGGCGGCCACCACCCAGTCGTCGCAGGCGAGTTCGCGCTGGCAATCGATCTGCCGCAGCACCCACGCGGCCACGGGGTGCAGGGCGAGAACGGCTCCGGCAAGGCGCGCCAGAAGGTTGGTCCAATCGTCGCGGCGCGCGAGGTGCGCCAGTTCGTGCAGCAGGACGTGGTCAAGTTCCGGCGCGCTGAGGTGGGCGAGCAGGGCTTCGGGCAGGAGCACGGCGGGGTGTCGGAATCCGATAGCCGCCGGCATGGGCACGGCGCCGGAGACCAGCAGGCGCACGGGACGCCGGATGCGGCACGTCGTCATCCAGGCGTCGAAGGTGGCTTGCTGTTCCCGCGAGGCCGGCCGCCCGGTCTGTTTCAGACGGCGCAAATACAGGTAGCTGCATGCCAGCCGCGCGCACTGCGCCATGGAGAACGCGCACCACAGGGCGAGAAACAGCGCGGGCCAGTCACCGGAGGGAAGCACAAACTGCGCCGCGGAATCGCGCCCGACAGACTTTCTGGCGACGCGCGCCGGTGCGACGTCGAAAGCTTCGGGCTCGGAGGCGGACACGAGCGAAGGCTGCCGGGGAGCCGGACGTTCCCCTGGCAGACCGCGCAGTACCGGCAGCAGGATCACGAACCCCAGCACGGCCCACCAGACTGCCTCCCGGGTGGCCGCATTGACGCGCGGCGTCCAGCGTAGCGCCGCCCATGCCAACAGGGCGACGGCGGCCGTCTGCCACAGGGTATTCAGAAGCGCTTCCAGGATGACGTTCATTGTTCCTCCCCGGCGAACAACGCGCGAATACGGCGCAGTTCCTTGCGGCTCAGCTCCTCATCTTCCAGCAGTTTGAGAACCAGCAGCTCCGGCGAATTGCGGAAGAAGCGGCTCACCAGGTGGCGGACAGCGGTGCGGCTGGCCTGACCGCGGTCCACCACCGCGCAATAGACGAAAGCGCGGCCCTCTTTGGCTTTGGTGTGTCGCAGGAAACCCTTTTCTTCGAGAATGCGCAGGGTGGTGAGGACCGTATTGTAGGCTAGTCCGGGATCGCGCGGCAGGGCGTCGGCGACCTCAGACACGGTGGCCTCGCCTTTTTCCCAGATCACGTCCATCAGGCGCAATTCGGCATCGGTGAGGTTCGCGGATTTCTTTCGCGCCAAGCGTCGGCCTCCTGCAACTAAGGAATTAAGTGATACTCGATTATTTGTACGCCAGGGATGGCGAGCATGTCAACTATAAAATTAAGAGCAGAGGCGTGAATGGTCAAAACGGGCGTTGCCGTCGCCGGGATGAGAGTCAGGTAGCGGCCAATCCGCAGGGCTGACCACCTCCGTGTGCTGAAAGGCGTGGGCCGACGAGGGGGCTGGATAAATCGGAGACGTTCGTTCCTCGCCCAAACAACTCGGTTAAGGAGCTTTTTGGATTCAGCCCCCCAGGCTCAACCTCCGGAGCGCCGTCACTCGACCGGAGCGGACACATTGGTAAATACTCGGCGACTTTCGGCGGGTGCTCCCCGTCGTTCACTGCCTGGCCTACCACCCCGCTTTTCGCTTTTCTCGCGCGGTGAGTGTTTCGTGCAATAGCGATTTGATGTAGGT
>JADGNS010000372.1 GCA_017883355.1 Candidatus Solibacter sp. | reverse complement strand
AAAGCCGAGGAAGTCCGCCGCCCGCCAGGCGAGGATCCACGACGTTCCGCGATGCGCCGCGAGGGCGCCGAGCTCCGTCGTGCCGGCCGTCAGCGCGGTCGAAAACACTACCATCATCAATACCGGCTCGACGAGGGGCGCGATCGTCATCTCTCGCGAGGCTCCCATGCCGCCGAATGCGCCGCCGGCATCGAGCGCGCCGACCGCGGTGAGGAAGCGGGCCAGAGCGAGCAGTCCGAGGAGAATCAACGCATCGCCCATCGGAAGGGAGGTCGGCCCCACCCGGACCACTGGAACGAGTGCGCCAGCGGTCACCGTGGCAGCCAGCACCAGCACGGGAATCAACCGGAAAAAGCCCGAGGCTGTGTCCGCCTGAACCGTGCCCTTGCGGAGCAACTTGATGAGGTCGCGGTACGGCTGAAGCACCCCGGCCCCCTGCCGGCACTGGAGCCGCGCTTTGATCTTCTGGATGATGCCCGTGACGAGCGGCCCGAGCAACACGAGGAGAGCCATTTCGAGGAGCACGAGGCCGAGCGATCTTTCGCCGATCATCCGCGCCTCACCCCGAACAGTAGCAGCGCCACGAAGAGGGCCCCCAGCACGAACCCGATGTACCCGTAGATGCGGCCGGTGCTGCGGGCGCGAATCGCCCGCGAGAATGCCGAGATCTCCCGTTCGATGCGATGGTAAATCTGCGTCTCGGCGAGGTCGACGATCTCTCCGGCGTACTGAATGCGCCGGACGACGTACGGCGTCCCGGCGGTCTCACGAATCACCTCGCGCCGGGGGTGGTAGAGCGCCGCGAACACCAGCCGGAGCGGCTTGGCAAACGCCGTTGCCGTGTAGTCGAACCGTGGTGTGGGACTCATCCCGCACGTCCACGTCGGCGCGGCGCGAGGCGCCCAACGGCGCGCGCCGCGGCGCAGGATCCACGACATCGCGGCCAGCGCGATGAGAAGAGCGGCCACCATGGTCATCGAAATAGCCGTGGCGGGCGTCCCTGAAAGCGCCGGCGCCGTCGACAGCACCAACGGTCCGCGGGCCGTGACGACGGCGCTTGCCCCAGGGCCGTGGAGCATCGCGATGGTTGGCGCATCGAGCAGGCGCATGGCGTAACCGGGTGCGACGCCGAGCGCCACGCACACCGCCCCGAGGCACGCCATCGCGGCAATCATCGAGGGTGGCGCCTCGGTGGCGTGCTCCGCGTGGGCCGTTCGTGGACGGCCAAGGAACGTGACGCCGAACGCCTTCACGAAGCACGCGGCGGCAAGGCCTCCCGTGAGCGCCAGCATCGCCGCGGAGATGACGATGACGAGCGCGGCCGGTCCGTGGAAGCGGCCGGCGCCGCCGAGCAGGGCCTGGAAAGTGAGCCATTCGCTGACGAATCCGTTGAGCGGGGGAAGGGCCGAGATGGCCACGGCGCCGAGCAGGAACAGCCCCGCCGTCCAGGGCATGCGCCGGGCCAGCCCGCCGAGTTCCTCCATGTTGCGGGTGTGCGTGCGGCACAGGACGCTGCCGGCGCCGAGGAAGAGCAGACCTTTGAATGCCGCGTGGTTGATGGTGTGAAGCAGGGCCGCGGCGAGCGCGACGGTCGCTAGTTGACCGCCCGCGCCCTCCTGGCGCCACAGAATCATCGCCAGCCCCACTCCCATGAGGATGATCCCGATGTTCTCGACGCTGTGGAAGGCGAGCAGGCGTTTGAGGTCGTGCTGCTGGAGCGCGTAGAGCACCCCGAGCACGGCCGAGGTTGCACCCAGGATAAGCACCGTCCACCCCCAGGACGGTGGGAGCGGCCCTTCGGCCGGGGCGAGCAGGTCGAAGGCGAAACGCAATATCCCGTAGATCGCGACCTTGAGCATGACGCCCGACATCAGCGCCGAAACGTGGCTCGGGGCCGCCGGGTGCGCACGGGGGAGCCAGACGTGGAGAGGGACCACACCCGCCTTGGTGGCGAAGCCTCCGAGCGCCAGGAAGAACAGCGTCGTTCGTGTCGTGCTGTCCATCCCGCGCGCCGCCGTTCGGAGGGCCGCAAAGTCGAATGCCCCGCCCCGCTCGGTCAGGGAAAGAAATGCCACCAGCAGCAAGGCCGTCCCTCCGTGGGCCATCACCATGTAGAGGAGACCTGCCCGCGCGTTCTCGCCATCCGTGTCGTCGGAGACGACGAGGACGTAGCTGGCGAGCGTCATGCCTTCCCAGCAGAGGAGGAAGGTGAGCGCATCGCCGGCGCAGCAGACGAACGTCATGCAGCCCAGAAACACATTCAGCCCGAACACCTGCGCAGCCTGGCGCGCCCGTCCCGCATCGGGCGAGTGCGCCCGGAGGTAGGCCGGACCGTAGATCGCCGCTGCGACGGCCACGAGGGAGATGACGAGCAGGAAGTAGGCCGAAAGTCCGTCCACCGAGAGCGACAACTTAGCGAACGGGAAGAGCGCCGGGAGCGGCCGTGTCAGCGTACGGCCCGGGGTGCCGAGGAGAATGCCGAGCGAAACGCCGAGGCCTGCCGCAGCTCCCGCCAGCGCAGCCAAATGACCCATGGCGAGCGCGACTCGGCCCGACCACCTCGCCAGCACGGACGAAAGTGTCCCTGCCCCATAGCACGCAGCGATCAGTTTTACGCCAGAATCGATGTCCACGTTGCCCAGCTTCTATCACGGCCAGACCTCCGGACGGCCCGCCGCCAGCGCGACTGGCACACATTATGGGCAGCGTAGACCGCGCGCCCAACGTACCCGGGATATCCACTTTGACCTCTCGGCCCAGTCCAGTATAACCGATCTATTTGTCCTGGAGGTCAGGGGGATTGAACGCGGGTGCCTAACCGATCCGGGGGAAATCGGTTCCCGTCGACCGCTCTCTGACGTTCGCGGCTTCTGCAGGTAACTGCAAACACGCGGCACCCATAGCAGAGCCGCGAACGTAAACTAATAGGTGCCCAGAAAAGCGCCAGCAGCCGCAGACGTCACTCGATTCGAAAGGCCAGCAGGTCCCGGCTAGTTCGCGGCATCGCCGGAAGGGGGCGCTCGCCCCGATATTCCGCAATATCGGTAGCTGGATGAACCCTCGATCTAGGTGTTGGGGTGGAAAGGGGTCAAGCCGGGATCAGCTCTGGTGGGCTCTGGACTTTCGATGTCGAGATTGAACATGACGGGATCCTGACCGCTTCGTACGACGACGGCCTCACAGGGTTCGTCGGCGAGTGCGTTGATCTCCTGGTGCGGCACGTAGGGCGGAACATAGATGAAGTCGCCCGGGCCGGCTCCACCGCTGAATTCCAGGTGATCTCCCCATCGCATGCGGGCCCGGCCGCCGCCGTTCCAGCGTGCGGTAAGGCCGGCGCCAGCGGCATCAACACTGTAACTTCCGTCGCCGGCTGGCCTTGTCAGAATGCTTTCGAGAGTTCCGGCCTCGTCCGCAGGAATCCGATCCTGCTCCGCAGCATCCTCGCAATCTCCGGAATCGCATGCTCCGGCACCTCGCCTGCCAGCACTCCGGCGGCGACGGACTTCAACCGTGCATCATGTCCGGCCTTGAAGAGCCGCTGCTTCTCCGGGTTGCGGTGCCGGACCAGCGCCTCGCCACAACCGCATAGACATGTCGGATTCTGGAACCATGTGGCCTCGGCGGTGGCGTTGGCCTGGAGAAAGACCGAGGCGTAGAGTCGATGCTCAGCGAGTTGGAGGGTTTCCGACGCGGACGACATGCCCCGGCTCGATGCTCTGCAAAGCGACAAGGCAGTCCGGAATGACGGGGAGGAGGTCCTGAATCCGGTTCGAGGGTGCGCGAACGATCAGGATGGCGATTCGGCCTAACTTCAAATCCTGCTGGTACGGGATGTTCTTATCGAGCGTTAGCAGAACGTCGAATTGGGGTTCTGCCAATGACAGCAACTCACCGTTCTTCTTGCCAGCCCACCCACATTCGGCAACGGTTCGACACTCGTGTCCCTTCAGGTGACCGGCAAGTTTGCGCGGAAGGTTCTCATCAATAAGGACCTTCATCGCGGGTTGGTGAGGAGTGCTTTGGCTTCTTCCAGCGCCGCGATCGCAGCTTCTCTGCTAACCGAAGGGAAGTTGTCCAGGAATTCGTCCAGGGTATCGCCGGCTTCGAGGTAGTCGATGAGCGAGTCGACGGGAACACGTGTTCCCCGGAAGCAAGGCGTGCCCCACAGGATTTCCGGATCGCTGCCGATCACAGACTCGCGTTCCATGAAGTACCTCCCGACCTCCAGTCTAGCAGGGACCGTTAAGAATGGTCTCGCGAGTCCAAGCCTGCCGCAGGTTCGAAGCTGTCGCTGTGGTCCCCCAGATTGGACAGTTTCGAACTCCCGTGAGTATCTATTGACAGGAATCGCCGCGGGGCGATTTCAAGACCACCAGACAGCGGGCAGGCCGCCAAGCGGAAACCGTTGTGGGTGTCGGACCAACAGGGCCGCCAAACACGACGATACGCCTGCCCGCTGGACCCGCCGCCCACCACGCCGTTCCCGGTCTCCCGCCCGGAGAGGACCCATGGAGATCCGAGACCGCCAGACGCTCGATGCAGTCGCCGGCGTCGCCACCATCCTGGCGACTGCGTACCCGCGCTACCGGCGCGCGCGGCGCATCGAAATCGGTAACGAAGATGTTTCGAAAACCGTCAACGGAGAACTTGATAACGGGTGCCCGGCGAGCCCTCATGCTCATGAGGTTGACGCATGAAGAAACCCCTTCGAGACCAGATCGATGAACTTGCCGCGATGGGCGTCGCGGAGCGAGCCCAATACTGTTCACTTAAGGATCTTGATCGCCTTTGGGAGGTTGAGTGGGGGCAGCGGCTTGGCATGCCGGGGACGAAGTGGGAAGTTGCTCATCTTGCGCTTCACGCCTCGCCGGTTACGCCGATTGCGACTAGACAACTCGCTCTTGGAGAATCTCATCGAGCACAGCGCTATGGAACGCTTTCCTCTGGTGAGGGGGGGAATAGCGCTGAATACTGGAAGCTTGCGGCGGACAACTCGTACCGCGTGGAGGAAGGAGAGTCGATCCGGATCCTCCTTGGCCTTGAGCGCAGCCTCGTGCATTAGTCCGCGGATGGCAAAGTGAGCGGTCAGCAATCCGTAGAACTCCTGGCGGACCAAGTCCGGAGTCTTGCTGCGCAACACAATCTTGGCACCGCGCAAGTGAGTTTTCAGTTCATCCAAGGCGGTTTCAATTTCCCACCGGTCGTGATAAAGGGCCGCCAATTCCTGCGCCGGCGCTTTTTCATGATCCAGAATGCTGGTCACCAATCGGTAGATCGGCTCTGCTCCCTCAACGCCTTCCAACTGATAGTCGATGACTCGCACCACGATCCCGTGTGTCTTATGCCGCCAATCCCGTTCCGACGGATAGATCCGGCTCAGATACGACCCGTCGGGAAGTCGCTCTTCGCATGCCAGTCGCATATTCTTCTTGACGCGCCATAACAGATCCGCGCCTGTGGCCCGAGCCTGCTTCCAGAGTTCGTAGCCGAAAAACTGCCGGTCGGCCAGACACAGCATGCCTTTACGTAAGCACGGCTGCACGGTTTTCGACAGCGTGATCTCCCCTGTGGCGTAGGCATCCATTTGGCTGCCGAACAGCACGTGCGTCCCGTTCTCTACCAGCGATACGAAACGGATTTGCGGATAGGCGCTGCTGCCGCGACTCGCCCCCGGCCGACCGAAGGC
>JADGNS010000371.1 GCA_017883355.1 Candidatus Solibacter sp. | reverse complement strand
ATGGCCCTCATCCGCCGCATCCGCGATCTCGGCTACCGCGCGCCGGTGATCGTGCTCTCCGGCTGGCCCGAAGATCTATATGGCCAACCCGAAGAGCAGTTGGTCTCCTGCATCCTGGTCAAGCCGGTAGGGACCCGCGAACTGCTCCAAACCATTCACGACCTTCTGGCCGCTGCTACTTAGCCCGCTGATATACCGTGCGGGACCAGCCCGCCACCGCCGCTCCGATTCCCGCGCCCGTCACGCCTCCGATCGCCGTGATCGCTCCTTTCGGTGGAGTGTTAACCTCATTGCGAGTAGCCTGTCCCGCAGTGCCATCGGTGATGCCGCCGACAGCGACTCCGATCAGGCCCCCGAGCACGGCGCCGAACACCCGGCCGTGCCGCGCCGGCCGGTACACGCGCACAACCTCGGTTTTCTCCAGCGAGATTTCCTGGTCCGCTCGCAGTGTGATGCGCGCATCGGTGGCGCTCTCAAACCGCCCTTCCACCCGCTTATGGTTCGCCTGGATCACAGCGATCCGGTCGCCCTTGCGCAGCGATTGCACGCTGCTCCACTGGCTGGTGTCCTGCGCGAACCCCGCCGCGACCAGCAACAGCCCCGCGACGGGCAATCTCAATTTCATGATGGCGTCCTCCCGGTCACTGTACTGCCGTGGAATTCATAATGCCGTCCTTATTATGTACTTCAGTGGCCCAGAAACCACGGAAAAAACCGCCGGTAGGAGAATATGGGAGTATGCACTCTCCGGGACCGGCCTTCCGGCAAATAGTTTTGTTCGTGGCGGCAGCACTTTTATTACACGGACAGCGTCCGGCCGGCGAGATTCGTCTGGACGTGAAGGACCCGTCCGGCGCAGCGATGAAAGCTTCGGGCAAGCTGCGCAGCCTCTCGAGCGGCGTGGAACGCACTTTTGAGACCGATGTCCGGGGCGTATATACCTTCGGGGGTTTAGCTTTTGGCCGCTACCTGCTGGAGGTTTCCCGAAAGGGATTTGCCACCCAATCGGTGTCGGTCGATGTCCCGTCCCTGGCGCCGGTCTCGCGCACCGTGACCATGACGCTGGCGGCTTCGGCATTCCAGACCGAAGTGATCGGCACGACGCCGCTGGCCGGAGTAGACCTGGCGCGCGAAGAGATCGCGGCGCCGGTCCAGACGGCCAACGCCCAAGACGTGCAGGATAGCGGCGCGCTCGACCTCGCGGATTTCCTGAACCGGCGCGTCAACAGCGTGCACGTGAATGAAGTGCAGGGCAACCCCTTCCAGCCCGACGTGAACTATCGCGGCTACACAGCTTCCCCCTTGCTCGGCACACCGCAGGGTCTTTCGGTCTACCTGGATGGCGTGCGCCTCAACCAGCCGTTTGGCGACGTGGTGAGTTGGGACCTGATTCCACGCATCGCCATCGCCGAGACCACGCTGATTCCTGGGTCGAATCCGCTGTTCGGGTTGAACACCCTGGGCGGCGCGCTTTCGATACAGACCAAGGACGGCCGCAGCCGGCCGGGCGCCTCGCTCCTACTGAGCGGCGGCAGTTCCGGGCGCAAGACGGCGGATTTCGAGTATGGCGGCTCCGGCGCCAAAGGGCTGAGCTGGTACGTTGCCGGGAATCTGTTTTTCGAGGACGGGTGGCGCGAGAGCTCGCCCTCCGACGTGCGCCAGCTCTTTGGCAAGCTCGGCTGGCAAAGCGCCTCCACCAACCTCACCCTTACCGGCGCCTATGCCAATAATTCGCTGACCGGAAATGGCGTGCAGGAGCAGCGCTTCCTGGCCCGCGACTACCGCAGTGTCTACACCAAGCCGGACGTCACGGCCAATCGCTCGCCGTCGGTCAATCTCAGCGCGCGGCACAGCACCGGCGCAGCGCTCGAGTTTTCGGCTAACGCCTGGTATCGCGCCATTCGCACCAACACCGTGAACGGCGACGTCAACCAGGACTCGCTGGATCAATCGGTCTACCAACCCAGCGCCGCCGACCGCGCCGCGCTGGCTGCCGCCGGATACAGCGGGTTTCCGGCCAGCGGCGCCACCGCCGCCAATACACCGTTCCCTTTCTGGCGGTGCATCGCGCAGGTCTTAGAAGTCCCGCAGGGCGGCACGCCGGGCGAGAAGTGCGATGCGCTGCTCAACCGCAGCCACGCGGAGCAACACAACTACGGGGTCTCCGGACAGTTCACCTGGTTCCACACGCTGCTGGGCCGCCACAACCAGTTCACGGCGGGCGCCGCCTGGGACGGCAGCAGCGCCGGCTTCCAACAATCCACCCAACTCGGCTACCTCAACGCGGACCGCGGCGTGACCGGGGTCAACGCATTCGGCGACGGCGTGACGGGCGGCACCATCAATGGCGACCCCTTCGACACGCGCGTCGACCTGCACGGCGTCATCCGCACGGGCAGCGTGTATGCCACCGACACGCTTTCCCTGGGCAGCGGCTGGCACTTCACGCTGTCCGGACGCTACAACCGGACGTCGCTGGTCAACCGCGACCGCATCACCCCCGGCGGCGGGGCGGGGTCGCTCGACAGCCGCAATGGGTTCGGCCGCTTCAACCCGGCGGCCGGTGTCACCTACAGTCCGTCGCGCGCCTGGAACGTGTACCTGAGCTACAGCGAGGGCAGCCGCGCACCTACGTCCATCGAACTCGGCTGCGCCGACGCCGCCCAACCCTGCAAACTCCCCAACGCGATGGCCGGCGATCCGCCGCTCGACCAGGTGGTCGCGCGCACCTGGGAAGCCGGGCTGCGCGGAGGCGGAGAGCGCGGCATCCACTGGAGCGTCGGATGGTTCCGCGCGGACAATCGACGCGACATTCTCTTCGTTGCGTCGAATCAGACCGGCTTCGGGTATTTCAAGAACTTCGGCAGGACGCGGCGGCAGGGGCTCGAGGTGGACTTGGATAGCCGGATTCGCCGCCTCAGTCTGGGCGGCGGTTACACCTTGCTGGATGCCACCTACCAAAGCCCGGAGACCGTCGACGGCTCCAGCAACAGCGTCAACGACGTGGCGGCAGCGGGCGGCAAGGGGCTGGACGGCACCATCCAAATCCAGCCGGGGGCGCGGATTCCGCTGGTTCCGCGGCATATGCTCAAGGCGTTCGCCGATCTGCAGGCCACCGCGAAGCTCTCGGCCGATCTCGGCATGGTGGCCCTGTCCAGCGCCTACGCGCGCGGCAATGAGAACAACCTCCACCAGGCCGATGGCTTGTATTACCTGGGGCCCGGCACGTCACCGGGCTACGCGGTGCTCAACGGCGGAGCGCGCTACCAGGTGCACCGGAGGCTGGAGTTGTTCGTTCAGGTCAACAACCTGCTGGACCGCCGCTACTACACCGCCGCACAACTCGGGACCACGGCATTCAGCGGCAGCGGCACCTTCCTCGCCCGTCCCTTTCCGGCGGCCGGCGGGAACTTTCCCCTGCAGCACGCCACGTTCTACGCGCCGGGCGCGCCGAGAGGGGCCTGGGGCGGCATACGGATGAAATTCTGACCTTGCGCACGGCCCGATGCGGGGCCGAAAACAACATGGAGTCAGGCTACCGAATTCGCAGTAGAATCGTAACGATGCTCTGGGGTATCGGCAGGGATTTGGCATACGCGGCGCGCGCACTGCGCAAGACTCCCGGGTTCGCCCTGGCGGCGATCGCGCTGCTGGCGGCGGGAATCGGCGGCACGGCAGTGGTCTTCAGCGTGACCGACGCTTTGCTGCTGCGCCCGCTGGCGGTGCCGCGTCCCTGGGAGCTGGTGCGCATGGTCGCTCTGCTGCCCGGCCGCCCGGCCATCTCTTACTTCCCGTACCCATACTTCGAGGAATGGCGCGCGCGAACCCGCACTCTCTCGGCCACCTTTGCGGAAGCGGATCTGGACGCGAGCCTGACGGAAGGCGGCGGCAGCCGCCTGGTGCGGGTGGGAATCGTTTCCGCGGACTACTTCACCGTACTTGGTGCGTCGCCCGCGCTGGGCCGTCTGCTGGGCAGCGGCGATGAATGGGCGGCGCGGGGCGAACTGCCCGCCGTGCTCAGCCACCAGTTCTGGCAAACTCGCTTTCACGGCGAGCCGGGCGCGCTGGGCGCTGTGCTGCGACTCAACGGGCAGCCCTTTGTGGTAGTGGGCGTGCTCCCCCGCACCGTCAACGGGACCGCGGTGGAAGGCGGTCCGGCGATTCGCGTGCCGCTGATCGCCGGCAAGTATCTAGGGCGCGGCGACGATCCCAAGAAGTGCTGCGACTGGGAAATCGCCGGCCGTCTGCGCCGTGGCGTCACCCTGCGCCAAGCGGGTGGCGAAAGCGTGAGCGCGCTGCGGGCCGCCATCATGGCCGTGGAATCGCGGACCAAGCCTCTCACCGAAGATGCCCGCAAGGAGATCGAACGCGACGATTACCGGCTGGACTCCATCGAGCGCGGCGTCTCGCCCTTGCGCACGCGCTTTGGCACGGCACTGCTCGCCCTCTTCGGCGGCGCGGCGCTGCTGCTGCTGCTGGCCTGCGTCAACATCGCGGGACTGTTGCTGGCGCGGGCCGCGGGGCGTGAATGGGAGATGGCCGTGCGCGCCGCGCTGGGCGCTACGCGCGGCCGCCTGGTGCGGCTGTGGCTGGCCGAGAGCGCTCTGCTGGCGGCGGCCGGCGGCCTCTTCGGATTGCTGTTGGCCAAGGCAGGGCTGCCGCTGGTGAACGGCGCGCTGCCCGCGGTCCGCGATGTGACGACTTTGCTGGTGCCGGTGTGGCTCGATGCCCCGCTCGACTGGCGCGTATTCGCGTTTACATTGGCCGTCTGCTCGGCGGCGGCGCTGCTTGCCGGGCTGGCTCCGGCGTGGCACGCATCGCGCGCCAACCTCACCGATTCGCTGAAATCCACTTCGCCGGATCCGCGGCGGGCGCGCATGCGCACGCTGCTGACGGTGGCGCAGGTTGCCATCGGCACACTCGTGCTGGCGGTCTCGGCGCTGCTGGTCACTACGCTCGATCGCCTGGCGAACGCTCCCGCCGGATTCGACCGCGAACACGTGGTCACCTTCACCATGGATACCGACTTCGGCCGCTATACGCCGGAACAGAATCGCGACCTGGCGTTACGATTGGAGCGCGAAGCGCGCACCGTTCCAGGCGTGGCGCAGGCAGGCACGGCGTCGCGAAGTCTGATGCGCGGGTCGGGATTCAAAACGGCGGTGGCCCTCCCCGGCATGCGAAGCGGCCACGAGTTGAACGCCAGCACGAATAAGGTGTCGCCGGCCTGGTTCGAGACGATGGGAGTGAGCATCCTGGCGGGCCGCGGCCTTGCCGAATCCGACGGCGCCGAACGCACGCCCGCGCCCGTGGTGGTGAATCAGAGCTTCGTGCGCCGCTTTTTCCCGCGGGGAGAGCCTCTGGGGCGGCAGTTTGGGGTCGGCCGCGACCAGATCGCAAAGGCGTCCTTCGAGATCGTTGGCGTGGTGAGCGATTCGCGCTACCGGTCTTTCCGCGAGCCCTTCCAGCCGACCCTCTTTTCCTGCTTCTGCGGAACGCGATCCGGCGATTCGACCTTCCAGTTGCAGGTGCGCAGCCTGGGTTCCCCCGAGAGCATCATCGCGCCGGTGGAATCGATCATGCGCCAGATCGATCCGCGACTGCCGTTCCGCGAAGTCCGCACGCTGCGGCGCGACGTTGACGATTCGCTCTGGGCGGAGCGGACCATGGCGGCGGTCGGCAGCGG
>JADGNS010000370.1 GCA_017883355.1 Candidatus Solibacter sp. | reverse complement strand
AAAATCTTTGCCGGAATTGAATGTCCGAAAAGGCCTTGCGCTTTTGCGCGTCGCGACCGTAGACGTGCACGGAGGTGAGCTTGCGAACCTGCGCTATGGCGGTGATCTGGGTTTCGGCCAAAACCTCGGGGGCTTACGCCACGCCGGTCCCGTTGACTCTTGGCTCGGAGCGGTGCCTGGCGATCCTGTCCCGGCAATCGCTGGTGGCAGTGAAGGCAGCGGATGGCCATGAGGTGTGGAGTTATCCCTGGAAGACCGAGTACGACGTAAATGCCGCGGACCCGATTGTGGACGGTGACAAGATATTCATCTCTTCGGGCTATAATCATGGCGGGGCGGTGCTGAAGGTAGCGGGGCAGACGCCGGAGAAGGTTTGGGAGAACAAGAACCTGCGCAACCACTTCAACAGTTGCGTGCTGTGGCAGGGGCATCTCTACGGGCCGGATGACAGCGGCTTGCGCTGTGTCGCGTTCGAGACCGGGGACCTGAAGTGGAGCTATGGAGAGTTCGGGAAAGGCTCGCTCATGGTGGCAGACGGGAAGCTGGTGGGGCTGAGCGAGAAGGGCGAGTTGATTATCGCCGAGCCGACGCCCGCCGAGTTCAAGCCGATTGCACGCGCGCAGGTGCTGAAGGGGAAATGCTGGACCACGCCGTTGTTGTCCAATGGGCAGATCTACTGCCGCAACGCCGTCGGCGACGTGGTATGCCTGGACGTGAGGTAATGTGAGATAATCGTGGTGTGCCTGTGGACAAGCCGCCGAGAATCAGCGATGTGCCAGCGAAGGAGGTGCGGCTCGAGGTCTTGCCACCGCTGCTGGCTCAGCCGGCACCGCCGGCGGCGCCTTCGGACGGACCGCCGATCCACGGTTTGTCCGCGCTGATTCTGGTGGCGGTGGACAGCCTATGGGCGGTATTTGATTGGGTGCCACCGGTCTGGGTTGTGGCCATTCCTGGCTGCTTTGCCGCGGTGTTTGTTCCGACCTACCTCATCCAAAGGCACCTTAAGAATGATTCCAAAGCCCGCGCCCTGACGTACGCCACTATTCTGGCGGTGCTGGCAGCGATTCCAACGCCGATCACCGGCACGCCGGTCGGGCTGGGTTTGCTGGCCTGGACCGGGATAGGCCGGCTTCTCGGCCGGTCGCCGCCGAAATAGCTGTGTCTTCATCTGGAGAACAATCTGAATTTGCCGCCCCTGCGGCGGGCGGCCAGGCGCCTTGGGCTGCTGAACCGCTGCGGTTGTCCGTCACGCTCGACATCGCCGGCGGCTGCTTCCGGTTCGAGTGGCATCGGGCTGGTTCGGAGGAGCGGGTGGCGCGCGGCCGGTTGAGCACGGGTGGTGGGTTCCTTTTTCCGTTGTTCGCCCTCGAATGGGAAGTGGAAACCGACAGCGGAACCGAGCGGGACCGGTGTGGCACGCGAGGGACTTCCGCCCGGGCGCTGGTGAACCGGTTGCGCAAACGCTTTCCCGTGCCGGATGACCGTGTGCAGGCGAGCGTGCTGTCGGATACCGACTTCGGTTCGGCGAAAGCCGGCGCCGCTCACACGATTAGCCTGCCGCCAGGCGAGCCGCCGTGGAAGTGGTTGGGCCGCGAGGTCCAGCAATTCTGCCGGTTCCTGGAAATGGTGACGGAGGTCATGGGCAGCGAAAGCTCAGAGCGCGGCCGCACGGCGGCGCGGAGCCTGGCGCGCTCCTGGCTCGGCCTGCCAGCCGAGTCAGTGGCTGGCGGCACGCCGAATCTGTTCTCACTGGCAGCGGAACCGGCGCTGCAACTCCGTGTGACGGTCGAGACGATTCAGGGGTTCATCCAGTGTGACTGGAAGGACCCGCAGCGCCAGCGTCCGGCGGCCATCGGACGCGTCCGTTGCACGGGGAGCGACGAGTTGACGTGGGATCTGTGGGTGGACGGCGAGCAGGAGACGACCATCTCCACCCATCATCTAATGGCCATTCGCGCCAAGCTCGACCGCTGGCTGGACCGTTTCCCGGCCAGCCGAGAGACGTTTACGGCTTTCCGGGTGCAAGCTCAGTGCCACAGCCCCAAGCCGCTCTACGTCGAGGAGCCGCCTTTTGGCCCTGGTGAATCGCCTTGGTCGTGGCTGGCGAAGACTATCCAGGAGATGGGCAGGGCGTTGCGTTTCAAGTTCTCGCCGCTCGGCAAAATGACCAGCGACCTGGATCCGCTGACGCTCTCCGAGATAGAGCGGGACGAGCGACGATTCTTGCGCAAGGAGCAAAAGCGCGCGGAGGAGGAGGCGCGGCGGCAGGAGACGATGGCGCGATTGGCCGAGGAGCGTCGCCGCCGCGAGCAGCGGGCCGCCGAAGAACGAAAAGTCGCAGAAGCAAAAAGAGCGGCTGAGCTTCTCAGATCTGAAGCCCGCCAGGTGAAACCGTCCACCGAGCGGACGGCGCTGCCGCCGGTGCCGACGCACATCGAACTGCCGCGGCTCGAGTTTCAGGAGACGACCTTCGCCCTGGCGGATTTGCGAAGTTATTCTCTGCGGGAACGGGCGGCGCTGTGGTGGATTTCCAACCAATCGGACGACCTGCTCTGCCTGCCATACTGCCGCGTGGAGCGGCTGGAGTACCAACTGCGCACCGCCTTGCGCGTGCTCGGCCCCTTGCGTGGCCGCGCCTTGCTGTCCGACGAAGTGGGTCTGGGCAAGACCATCGAGGCCGGCCTCGTGCTCAAGGAACTGCTGACGCGCGGGATGGTGAAGCGATTCCTGGTGCTCACCGTGCCGTCGCTGGTGGACCAATGGGAAGAGGAACTGAGCGACAAGTTCGGCCTGGCGACGGTTACCACCAACCACGCCGCTGCACGCGGGGACGCAAGGACATTCTGGTGCGAGAACCCGCGCCTGGTGGCGAGCCTGCACACGCTCAAACAACCGGCGCAACTGGAGATCGCCCGGCAGGTGCATTGGGACATGCTCATCGTGGACGAGGCGCATTATCTGCGCAATCGCGACTCGCAGGCCTGGCAAGCCGTCAACGCCCTGCCGCGCCAATTCCTGCTGCTGCTCACGGCCACACCGGTCCAGAACTCGCTCGAAGAACTCTACAACCTGGTGACGCTGCTCCAGCCCGGCCAGCTCCCGACACCGAAGGAGTTCCGCGCCCGCTTCATTGACCCGAAACGCCCGCGCCAGCCGCGTGAGCCGGAGGAACTCCGGCGCTTGCTCGGCCAGGTGATGATTCGGAACACGCGCGCCAACGCCGGCATCCGGCTTCCGCCACGCCACGCGGAGACCGTTATGTTCGAGCCGGACGAAGCCGAGCGGGCCTTCTGGCAGCAATGGGAGGCGGAATTCCGCGCCAGCCTCGGGCAACTCAGTCCCAGCCAGGCCAGCCTCTGGGGCCGGCTCCTGTTGCAAGCCGCCGGCAGCAGCCCGGCGGCGTGGCGCGAGGCGTTGAAGAAGTTTCCGGACCGGGCCGCCGCCCGCGCCTGGGGAGAGCAGGCGCCGCTGGAGGCGAGCTGGCGGCGCAAATGCGAGCTACTGCAGCCGCTCACGCGCGGGGAAGGCGGCGCGGTCATCTTCACTCAGTTCCTCCAGACCCAGGCCGCGCTGGCGGAGCATCTCCGCGTCGCCGGCATCGAGACCTTTGTCATCAACGGCGCGACGCTTCCGCCTGAGCGCCAGCCGATCACCGAGGAATTCCACGTGCGCGGCGGCGCTCTGTTGTTGACCCACAGCGGCACGGAGGGGCGCAATCTGCAGTTCTCGCATCGCCTGGCAAATTTCGACTTGCCGTGGAACCCGATGGAAATTGAGCAGCGCATTGGCCGGCTCCATCGCCTCGGCCAGCAACATCCGGTGCGGATCTACAACTTCGTCCAGGGCGGCACGCTCCAGGAACATCTGCTGCAAATCCTCCAGGAGAAGCTTAACCTCTTCGAACTCGTGGTGGGCGAAACCGGGCTGGTCCTCGGGGAACGGTTCAGCAGCGACGAATTTGCCGAGGAAGTGCTCCATCGCTGGCGCGAGAGCGAGGGGCGCGTGGCCGAGGCCTTGGCCGGCCTGGGCGACGAACTGGCCGCCGCGCGGGATGCGTACGGCGAGGTCAAGAAACTGGACGAGACGCTGTTTGAGAAGGACTACGAGTCGCTATGAAGCTTGACCGCTTAATCTATGATCCGGCTTCGCTGGTGACCTTCTACGAAGAAGGCTTTGCCGCGCTGGGCGCGCTGTGTGAGCGCACCTGGCATGACCGTCTGGAGATCGTCGCCGAGGGCGGCGCGGCCAAGCTGTGGAATCCCGACGGCGCGTTGCATGAAGTCGAGCTGACGTTCGCCCCGGCCGATGCCAAGGCCGCGCGCGATGCCGTCCGCGAGGTGTTCCCCGGTTGCCCGTTGACGTTCCGCCTCGCCGAGACGCTGCGCCCCTCGCCGCTGCCGCTGGAGCGCGTCGCGCTGGCAGGCGAATCCCGCGCCCATGCGCCCGACCCTGCCGTAGCGGAGAAGCTGTGGCGCGCGCAGTTTCGGGATACGACGCAGTGGAGCCTGACCGCGCCGTTCAAAGGCGATTTTCATTTCTCCCTGGTCGCGTTGGCGCGGTGCGAGATTCAGGCGATTGACCAGCACTGGTCGCTGCACCGCGTGGCGGTTTCTCTGCCGGGCGGCGAGCCGGATGATTCGCTGGCCCGGGAATTCAGTTTTGCGCAGGCCGACCCGGGAATGGCTGCCGGTGCGGCGTGGCCCGCGCCGGAACCGGCGCGCTGGCAAGCCATCCTGCGGATTGCGCTGGCGGCGGACCTTGCTGCGGAACTGGCAGCCATCCGCGCGCGGCAGGAGAACTATCTGTACCGTGAACTGGACCGCATTGACGAGTACTTTGCCACCTACGAACAGGAGCTAAGCGCCCGCGCTGCCCGCAGCGCTAGCCCAAGCGCCAAGGTCAAGACGGCTGATCGCCTGGCCGCCGCAAAGGCCGAACACGCCCGCCGCCGCGTTGACCAGGTCGCGCGGCACGAAATCCGCGTTCATCCGCATCTCGATGCGCTGTTGCTGGTCGCCGAGCCTGCCTGGCGCGGCAGCCTGAAAGTCGAGCGGGCGCACGTGGCGCAGAGCGTAGAGGCGTTGTTTGTGCCGAGGGCGCGCCGTTGGCTCGCGTGATTATTGATCTAAAACCCGCAGGGAATACTCCTGGGAGAGGGCCGTGTCGGAGCCGGGCTTGCCCATCTTGTTGTACTGGAAGTCGAGTTTGTAACGGTAATGGACGAGGCTGGTTCCCGGCGGCACTGGGATCAATCCCTCCCAGCGGTTGGTCATGAGCGGGGTGGGGCGCATCTCGTAGAGCTCGGCGCCGACAACGATCTTGGGCTGGATGCTGCTCCACCGGACGGTCTGCTGGCGGGTGTCGAAGGAAACCTCGACAGGGTAGAGGTTGCTGGCGGTGCGGACCTGCCGCTGGGGCGTCAGATTGGTAAGCTGAGTGGCACAGCCGGCCAACAGCAGCGACAGAAACAATACCGGCAGAGTTTTCTTTCTCATACCAGTGGAGGGTGGCAAACCGGCGCAACCTTGTAAAGGTGGATTTTGCGTTTGACCCGCCCGAGCAAAGCCGGTTAGGGTGCGCACTCTTTAAGCAAATAGACATTATGTTTGGGACGTTTCGAAAGCATCAAACCTGGCTGTGGGCGGTCATCATCACCGTCATCATTTTCAGCTTCGTCATCTACTTCTCGCCGTATTC
>JADGNS010000369.1 GCA_017883355.1 Candidatus Solibacter sp. | reverse complement strand
TGAATCCGATCGCCGTGCCCGAGGCCACTTGACGTATCAGATGCCGTGGGAAGGGGTCCGGGGCGGAGGTAAGGAGGGGGTTGTACGGCCGTACTCAGATCGGAGTACTATTAGACAGCAGGGGACAAGGCACCTCATTGTCCGCTACCAGGGGAATCGCACCTTGATGCCCCGGCATCCGAGCCAGGAAATCCAGACGGGCACCTATCATGCGATCCTCAAGAAACTGGGGATCAAGGAGTAAAGAGTCATGGAGTATCCAGCACGGTTCGAGCCTTCCAACGAAGGTGGATTCGTGGTGACGTTTCCCGATTTCGATTGGGGCGTTACTCAAGGGGAAACCGAACAAGATGCGCAGGAAATGGCGCTGGACGCACTGTGTACAATGATTCGGGAGCACGTCCGCAATGGAGAACATCTCCCGCGCCCGAGCAAGCCGCGCGGCCGAAAGTACCGCATGATCCGGCTGCCCGCGCTGCACGCCGCGAAAGCGGAATTGTACATGGCGGCTCTTCGATCTAGCGCACCACTCCAGGCTCGATCAAATCGAAGCCGCGTTCCAGGCGCTCGGCAAGGAGTTGGCCATCGAGATCAGAGATGCGGCATAGTTGTTGAGCGCCGTTCACTTGGCGGCGTGTCGATGCTTCCCAGAATGGCGTTTCGGGACCGTTACCTGCAGAGGTCCGAGATGGCGACGTTACGGCCGGGTGCCCCTCGGTCAAAGTCCGATAACGGCGTTATTTGTCCAGTTCTCACATGGAATGGCGTAATCGGCGTGCAGTTAAGATATGATCGCAGACATGCGTGCGACCGCCGTGCTCGTTCTACTGGTTTCCGTAATGGTCGCTCAAAGCGTCCGAAATGGTGCTGGCTCACCAAACGACTGGGAAGATTGGGACCAATATCTGGCGCTGGAGGAAGGGCCCGTGCCGGGGATCCTTCCGGGCCTGCTTCCGAAACCGGAACTTCAGTCCGGTAAGGCCATGATCGCAGGTGCGAGCAACCCGTTTGCGGTTCACGCGGGACTTGAAGTACTGAAGCGCGGTGGAAGCGCGGCAGACGCTGTGCTAACGACGGCACTCACCCAGATCGCCTTAAACGCAGGCGCAACGGTGAGCTACGCAGGAATTCTGACAGCCGTATATTACGACGCGAAATCAGGAAAGGTGTATTCTCTCAATGCATCGTGGAACAGGCCGCGGAATGAAGCCGATCCACTTTCGATTCCTTCGCAAGGGACCGCTTCTGGGCGCTCCGCTCTCGTACCTGGCTTTATGGCGGGCGTGCAGGCACTGCATGAACGCTTTGGACGGCGTCCGTTCGCCGAACTATTCGAACCCGCGATATGGCTTGCGGAACATGGCTTCCCTCTTCCTCGCGTAGTCGCCGCTTGGCGGCACTCGCAGGCGACATCGATTGAGCGCCTTGAGGAGACTCGCCGGGTGTTTCAGAAGGAGGATGGTAGTTACTACAATGATGGCGACGATTTTCGCCAACCAGAACTAGCCGGCACCTTACGGCAGATTGCCAATCAAGGGGCAACTTACTTCTATGAGCGAGAGTGGGCGCATCATTTCGTGGATGCTGTCCGGCGTGAAGGCGGCAAGGTCACCCTGGAGGATCTGGCGTCCTACCGGGTTGTCTGGTCGGAGCCTACTCGCGCGATCTACCATGGTTTCGAGGTGACGTCCCTGGGAGCGCCGAGTTTAGGCGGCTTGGAGACTCTGAGCGGCTTGCTGCTCTGGGAGCACGCGAATATGAGCAAGCGTGGCGACTATTCGCAGTCGGCCGATGCTTTATATGCTCTGATCCAGATCGCAAAGCTGGAAGCATCACTATCCCTTAATTCCGAAGACGACCTGCGGAAGGTCTTTCCCGGACTCGATCTCTCCGCATCTGCACGTTTGTCCCCCGCCACCACGAACCGCCTCGCCACGATACTCCGGAATAAGAACTGGTTCACCAATCTACTAAGAGGAAAACCGGCACTACCGCCGAATCACTCTTCGAGTGTTGTCGCGGTGGATGACCAAGGCAACGTCGCGGCACTGCTGCACTCCTGCAATTGCGTGTTGTGGGGGACGACTGGGCTATTCGTAGATGGGATTTCCATACCCGACCCCGCCGCCTTCCAGCAGGCAGGAGTCGCCCGAACCGAACCTGGAGGGCGTTTGCCGGATTCGACCAACCCGGTGATTGTTTTGAAAGACAATCGTCCCGTACTGGCCTCATCCGCCGTCGGCAGCGGCTTACAAGAAGTGACGCTACAGAACCTGATCAACGTTCTCGACTTGGGTTTGGATCCGCAGGCCGCCGTGAATCGGCCGAATTTCCTGGGCCCTTTCCTGGGCATCACAACCAACGGATCGCCCAAGCCTGAACTGACAAAAGAGGTTCTGGATCGCGGCTTCCCACCTTCGGTGGTCAAGGGGTTGAAGAGGCGGGGACAGGATGTCTACGCAGGATTGGACGGTGGGGCACAATCGGGCTACTGGATTGGCATTCAGATCGACCCGAAGGGCAAGGCATTATGGGGTGGAGCGACCCGGCGGCTGAATTCATTTGTCGAAGGCTATTGAAAAACCGATTGCGCTATTCGGCAGGGCCACTGCTCCAGGGAGCATTGACGAAAAACGAGCGGGCTCGCTGATTCTGCTCCGAACTGCAATATTCCGGGAATTGTGGCCGGCAAGTGGCGTTTCCGTCCATTGACCCACCAAACAGGACCTCAATGGTCAAGTTTCGAGAACCGCGCTCATGAGCCACAATTAATATCGGAAGCGAGTGGGGCTTATGAAATGTGTAGCTGCAGTGTGCCTGGTTGCCAATGGCTTGATGGTATTGGGCGGTAGGTGTCTGTTCTCGCAGGCGCCCACGTGGAAAGATCCCTCGCCACATCAGGTGCAGTTCGTCCACGTCGGAGATGCCGTTCAAATCGAAGTGCTCGATTGGGGAGGCTCCGGCCGCGCCGTCGTGCTGTTGGCCGGTTCTGGAAATTCCGCACACGTCTTTGACGATTTCGCGCCCCAGCTGACCGACTCCTGTCACGTTTACGGCATAACGCGGCGAGGATACGGAGCCTCCAGCCATCCTGAATCGGGCTACAGCGCGGAGCGTCTTGGCGAGGATGTTGTTGCGGTTCTCGATGCGCTCCATCTCACCGCGCCTGTTTTGGTAGGCCACTCGCTCGGCGGCCATGAACTGACGGCGGTCGCCTCCGCTCATCCAAGCCGGATTGCCGGTCTAGTCTATATGGATTCGACCGCCGACCCCACGTTTGATTGGAAACCGTATCAGGAGCTTCGCAAGAAACTACCGTCAACGATGATCAGCCAACGGCCTTCCTTAGAGGAAAGCCGATCTTTTCAGCTATACCGACAATGGCAAAGACGCACCATGGGAATCGCCTTCCCCGAGTCCGAGTTGCGCAATGATTTTGCCGTGAATTCTGACGAAAGTATGGGTGCCTACGTGACCCCGAAAAGTGTGGGCGACTCGATCTTCGCGGGAATGCGGAAGCCGGATTACTCGAGTATCCGAGTTCCCGTCCTCGCGTTCTTTGTGCTGCCGAGGCCCCTGGAATACCAGATCGAACTCTATCGGCCCAAGAACGCGGACGAGCGCGCCGCGATCGGGAAAGTATACGCAGCGGATCTGGACTACGCAAGAATGTCTATTGACAGGCTCCGGAGCGGCGTGCCTAACGCTCGGGTCATCGAGTTCGCCGGGGCGAATCACTACGTCTTCCTCTCCAACGAGCCGGAGGTGCTCCGCGGGAGTCGGCTCTTCCTTGCTGACCTACGGTAGCGAGTCGATGCGTAACTCCCCAAAAGTGGCGTTTGAAAATTCTCCAGTTTTCATGAAGCCGGATGTTCCCAGGGTGCGCTCTGGGGAGGCCAGGCATCGCACCATCGCCGATGCTGCTCCTATTGGCGGGAGGAGCGGCACGGTGATCAAACTCGGGGAACTCGTGATGATCTTGGACTTGCATCGACAGGGGCTGTCCGTGTCGGCCATTTCTCGGCAACTTGGCATCGACCGGAAAACCGTGCGCCGTTACGTGGCTCGCGGATTGGAGCCACCGAAATATAAGCCGCGGGTGCCGCAGCCGGGCGTCATCGATCCGTTCAGGTCATATCTGGCGGAGCGGATCACGTCTTTCCCGGCGCTGACGGCACGCCGCTTGTGGCGCGAGCTGAAGGATCGGGGCTATCGGGGCGGCTATACCGTCCTCAAGGAGGCGGTGCGCGAGCTACGGCCGCCGCGAACGCCCGCTTTCGAGGTCCGCTTCGAGACGGCGCCCGGCGAGCAGGCGCAGGTCGATCTGGCCCATTTCGAGGTCGTGTTCACTGACGAGCCTGGCGTGAAACGGATCGTCTGGCTGTTCTCGATGGTGCTCGGCTTCTCACGGTTGATCTGGTGCCGCTTCGTCATACACCAGGATCTCCAGACGGTGCTACGCTGCCATATTGCCGCCCTGGAGGCGCTCGGCGGCGCACCGCGCGAGATCCTCTACGATCGCATGAAGACGGCGGTCGTCGGTGAGGATGCCGATGGGCTGGTCGTCTACAACCGCGGCCTGATCGATCTTGCGCGGCATTACGGCTTCCAGCCTCGCGCCTGCCGGCCCTATCGGCCGAAGACCAAGGGCAAGGTTGAGCGGCCATTCCGCTATATCCGCGAGGACTTCTTCCTCGCTGGCTCGTTCCGCAATCTCGACGATCTCAATGTCCAGCTCCGTCATTGGCTCGACACGGTCGCCAATCCGCGTGTGCACGCCACGACGCAGCGCATCGTCAACGAGACCTTCGCCGAGGAGAAGCCGGCGCTGAAGCCTTTGCCACTGACGCCCTATCGAGCGGTTCTCAAGCTCGAACGGCGCGTCTCCCACGAGGGCATGGTGAGCATCGGCGGGAATCTCTATAGCGTCCCGGACACGACCCATCGCCGCATCCTTGACGTCCACGCCTTCGCTGACGAGATTCGAATCTTCGAAAATGGCGCACTGATCGCCACCCATGTTCCGCTCGAAGGTCGCGATCAGACGCGGCTCGATCCGGCTCATCGGAAGACCTCTTTGCCGTCACGACGGCGATCGCCCGATGGCGGCTCCTTCGTCATCTGTCGCCCCGGTGACCAAGTCGCCCGCCGCTCGCTCGACTTCTACGACGCCGTCGGACGACGTCTCGCGGATCAGGGAGGCATCTAATGACGAGCCATCCTGAGATCGTTCCCTCCGTGGTCGACCGCATCAAGCGCACCCTGGTCGGCCTCAAGATGCCATGTGCCATCGAAATCCTCGACGCGACTGTGCGACAGCTCGAACGCGGCGAGATGAGCGCGCTGGAGGCCATCGACGCTCTGCTGACCGAGGAACTTACCCTGCGAGAGAACCGGCGCATCAAGACCGCGCTCGTCATGGCGAGGCTGTCGACCATCAAGACACTCGCCAGCTTCGACTTCTCGTTCCAGCCTTCCCTCGACAAGAACCGCATCATGGCGCTTGCCGAGTTGAAGTTCATCGACCGTACCGAGGTCCTGCACCTGGTCGGACCGCCCGGCACGGGCAAAAGCCACCTGAGCCTGGCGCTCGGGGTGGAGGCCATCAAAGCCGGCCGCAGCGTCTACTTCACCACCCTTGCCGATCTCGTCGGCGCGCTCGCCAAGGCCGAACGCGAAGGCATCTTGCGCGAGAGGATCAGCTTCTT
>JADGNS010000368.1 GCA_017883355.1 Candidatus Solibacter sp. | reverse complement strand
CAGCTATCGGTACTCGAATTTCCCCACCACGCGCGGATGGGCGGAGATGAATCGCCAGGGCAGCCTGCCGGAATACGCGGGCGAACAGGGCAGCGACATTCAGCAGTTCCTCAACGTGCGCGAGGAAGCCCGGAGCATCGTGCAGGGCAGCGATACCGCGATGCGCCGGCCGGAAGAAACCAGCCGCTGGTTCGCGCTGACGGCCGACGGCATCCTGGCACAGGTCGCGCTGGCGGAGAAGGCCAACGGCAGCGGCGCGGGCAAGGAGTTCCGGACCACGGTCGCCGACCTGAAGATTCTGGCCGGACTTGCACGGTACCATTCGCAACGTCTGCTGGCGGGCGTCTGCTACAACCTATACAAGGAGACCGGTGACCTGGCGTCCTTCGATGAAGCCATCGCGTACGAAAAAAGTGCGCTCGACGCGTGGGGCCAAATCGTCTTCGCCGCCGGGGACGTCTACAGCGAGAACCTGGCATTCGGCGCGCACGCCGTCGGCTTTAGCCGCCACTGGAAAGAGGAGCAGCAGATACTGGCGCGCAACTTCGAACAGCTACAAGCCGAACGCCAGAAAGCAGTGGCGAAAGCGGGTGCCACGCATTTCGCGTTGCGCACGGCAGTTGACGCGGCGCCCTCCGCCCGCCTGTTGCCGGCCGGTCCCGGCCTCGAAATCGCCGCGCGTGTGACCGCTCCGAACGGCGTGAAGTGGGTCCGCCTGCGCTACCGCCACGCCACGCAGTACGAGGATTACCAGACCGCCGAAATGACGCTCGACGCCAAGACAGGCAACTACACGGCGCGCATTCCCTCGGCGTTCGCCGACGCCAAATGGGACCTGATGTACTTCATCGAGGTGGTGGACAAAAAGGGCGCGGGCCGCATGTTCCCCGACCTCGAAGTAGAGACCCCGTACGTGGTGATCCCGGGGCAGCAGAGCCGCGACCGTTAGGGAGCGATTGCCCGACGGGGCCGTTCTTACTGCAGAATCGGCAGCGCATTCTCCCGCAGGCCCGCATGTGTCACCCCTGCGATCTTCACATCGATGAGGGCGTTCGGTTCGCGGGGCACGGCCAGTTCCACCTTCAGATAGTTTTCCGTCAGCGCGATCCCGGTTTCCGCCAGGGTCACCGCGGAAAGCGTGCGGCCCACCATATGTTCCCGGAAAGCCAGATTCTTGGCGGCTGCCAACTCGCGGAGCACGCGATTGCGCTCCTTGCGCACCGCCATGGGCACCTGCGCCGCCTCTTCGGCGGCCGGCGTGCCCGGGCGTTCCGAGTAGGTGAACACGTGCAGGTAAGTGAACGGCATCGCCGCCATGAATTGCCGGCTCTCTTCGAACTCGGCGTCGGTCTCCCCCGGAAAGCCCACCATGACGTCCGCGCCGATCGCCGCATCCGGCATCAGCGTGCGCGCCTTCTGCACGCGGTCCGCATAGTGCCGCGGACGATACTTGCGATGCATGCGGCGCAGCGTGCGGTCGCACCCGCTTTGCAGGGGCGCGTGGACGTGGGTGGCGATGCGCGGCGATTCCGCCATCAGATGCAGCAGATCGTCGGAGAAGTCCATGGGCTCGACGGAACTGAGGCGCAGGCGCTCGACATCGGTCTCCGCAAGCAGGCGGCGGAGCAGATCGGCGAGCCGCAGGTGGCTGCCCGGCTCCCTGCCCCAGCGCCCCAGGTTAATGCCGCTGAGTACGATTTCGCGATAGCGCCGGGCCAGCGAGCGCACCTGCTCGATCGCCTGTTCGGCGGGAGAGCTGCGGCTCGGTCCGCGCACGAACGGGATAATGCAGAACGAGCAGCGATTATTGCAGCCATCCTGAATTTTCAGATTGGGGCGGGTGCGGTCGCCCGCGGCGTCTTCCACCGGGGCCGAAAGAAAATCGCGCTGTTCGAAGATGTCGCCGATGTGAATGTTGCCGTGGTAGGGCGCCGCCGTCACGATCTCCGCGATCTGGGTTTTGTGCGAGTTGCCCACCACCCACTCGACCCCCGCCATCGAGGCCAGCTCCTCCGGGGCGCGCTGCGCGTAGCAGCCCGTGACCAGGATCCGCGCCTCCGGGTTCTCGCGGTGCACCCGCCGGATGGTCTGGCGCACGTCGTCATCCGCCGACGAGGTGACGGTGCAGGTGTTGAGCACCACCAGGTCCGCGAGTGCGCGAACGCCAGCGGATGCAAGCCCCTTGCCGGCGAGCAACGATTCGAGCGCGGCGCCGTCGGCTTGGGTGGCCCGGCATCCAAAATTTTGTACGAAGAACTTCTCCACTACTAGCTATGGTGGCACACGGCTCGCACTCTGTGCAGGCGAGTAACCCACAGAGCATTTTCGTTGACTCTTGTTTTGGGGTCTGTAATAATCAGCCAGTCCTCAGGGGGAGCAGACAGGGGGATTTGTTCTGCAATATACATTTAAGCATCTGGTCATTGTCCACGGCATCGGCGATCAGCAGATGAACGAAACCGTGATCAACTTCATGAATGAGTTCGTGCGGGCGATGCCGCCGCCAGTGCGCGACACGGTGGATATTCATAATCTGGTGGCGCAACACGACCCGGCGAAGGGCGTCGGGCGGCCGGCGTACCTGCTGCTTGAGGACGCGGGCGCGGGACACGTGATTGGGTTCTCGGAAGTCTTTTGGCAACCGGTTACGAACGAATATCTTAAAGCTCATCACCAGCCGCCGATCCCGATTTTCCCCTGGGCGCATTCCATCAACACGCGGCTCTTCAAGGGCGGCAAGAAGTTCCGCACGGCGCGGGAGGCAATCGATAACCTCGAGACCATGCTGGAACTGTTGAAGCGACTGGCGCTGATCTACCGGAAGGCCGGCGTGCTGGCGGGCATCCTGGAGAAGTTCCTGGGCGATGTGCAGATGTATGTCGAAAGCGAGAGCCTGCGCGGGCAGATCAACGACACCTTTTTCGAGATTCTGGACAGCGACCAGGCCGTGGCGGACGAGGTCCTGCGCGAATTACGGCAAATGGGAAACCTAAATCAGGAAGCCTGGGCCGCGCACGAGGTGTACATCGTGGCGCATAGCGAAGGCACCGTGGTGTCTTACAACTGCCTCGTGCAGGCGGCCGCGATTCGCGAGCGGGACCCCACGCTGCGCGCATGGCTCCCGCGGGTTCGCGGGCTGGTAACGCTGGGTTCGCCGCTGGATAAGCACTACGGGATCTGGAACAACCGGTTCGTCACGGACCAGTTGAAGACCACGTCGCTCAACCCCAAGATCCCCTGGTTCAATTATTGGGATCGTAGCGATCCGGTGGGTTACGGGTTAGCTCAAATGCGCCCCCTCGACCCATCGAGCGATGCGTTCAGGATGTTCGATGTGCGTTACGACCGCACCTTTGCGCGCTATCCGATTCCAGGCATGGCCCACATCGGGTACTGGACGGACGAGGATATCCACCGCGACATTCTACAGAAGACGATGGGAATCGGCGGTGCGCGGCCGCAAGAGATTACCAGCCGCTGGTGGGGACATGAGCGGTTGATGCGGAACGGGGAAGTCGTGGCCTATTGCATCGCCCGGGCTGCCACGCTGGCCGCCATGTCGTTTTTCCTGATTCGCCTCCTCGATTCGGCGCGGCCTGCGTTCGGAGGCCTGATCGGGTGGGTAGGAAGTCTTCCCGGTTTTCCGAAGTCCGTGCCGGAGGGATTCCAGGGCTGGCTGGCGGCGCTGGCCTGGTTCGCCACGCCCGTCCTGATCTTGAAACTGTGGTCGGATTGGGAAACCAGAGAAGATACGCACACCAGCGTGGGGGCGTTGGTCCGGACCCTGGTGCTGGGCGCCTGGCTGATCCTGCTTTCGTTGACGCTCCCGGATTTCAAGACAGCGCCGGGACCAAACTGCTGCGAGCAAGCGGGCGTCAAAGACTATGTGGGCTACGCCGCTGGCTTGCTGGTTTCGGTGCTGGGGTGGAAACTGCACACGACGCTACACAAAGGCATCGTTCAGTTGTGGCGCTACACTGGCGGCCTGGATACCGTCATGGAAGGCGGGGGCACCGGCGGCAACACGTCGAACATTCCGCCTACACCGTGATCGCGTGATCCGCCGGGGCATCGTCGCCGCGCCAGATGCGGCGCGACGTCCAGTCTTCCGCCGGTTGGCTCCAGAACGGATCGGCGGGAGGCAACCCCAAGGGCAGAAACACGCCCGCGCAGAGGTACAGACTGCCGGTGGAAATGTAGCTCTCGCCCAAATGGGGCTGATGTCCTGCAAAGCCCACCGTCAGCCAGCCCTTGTCGTCGAATGTCCCCGGCGCTTCGAGCAGACGCTTCATCACCGCGGTCAGCGCGGCGCGCACGCGCGGGCCGGTGAGGGGAGCGGGCAATTCGCCGAACAGGGCGATCTGCGCCAGCAACTGGAAGGCCCCCGTGCGATAGCAGATGGAGCGGCCGATCGCCGGGAACGTGCCCTCTGGCGAGATCAGCCGCTCCTGGATCGCGGCATACCGCCGGGCGCGCGCCAAAACGTCGGGTACGAGTGCCTGCCACGTCTTGGCGTGAGCGCCGATATTGCGCAGCACGTCGAGCAGCATGGGCTGGATGACGAAGCTGTTGTAGTAGTCCCAGTGAAAGCGCGGCCCGTCGCCATAGAGGCCGTCGCCTACGTACCACTGCTGGTGGGCGCGCACCGCGTAATCGATCCGCATGGCATCGAAGCGCTCTCCCATCATGGCCAGGGCGGCCTCCACGGTGGCGGCGAAGAGCAGCCAGTTGCTCTGTCCCGGCGTGATCGCGCGGGCGGAAAGAAAACCCGCCGCCAGGTTTTTCTGCGTGGCGGAGTCGAGCTTCTTCCACAATTCGTTGGGCGCGCGCAGGAGCGCCTGCGCCAGGAACCCGCAGTCCACCAGCGGCTGCGAGCCTTCGTGAAAGTTGAGGAAGTCGGGCGATTGCGGGTCCGCGCCGGACCGGATTGCCTGGCGCGCGAGAGAGGCGTAGCGCTGTTGCAGGTCGCGTTCGGGACCGGAAGCGAGCGGCGCCTCCAGCCAGGGCGCGATGCCGGCAAGCAGCCGTCCGATGGCTTCCAGATGCGTCACCTTGCGCCGGTCGGCGACGTCTCCGGTGACGCACTCCACCGGCATATTCCGTTTCAGCGTCCCGGCGGCCAGATTGGTCAACACCGGTTCCGCCACCTTCGCCATGGTCCGCACCCAATATTGCCGATCGGTTTCGCCGGCCTGGGGCGTGGCCTGCGCAGTGGCAGCCGCGGCTCCCACTCCCGCCACGGTCTGAAGGAATGCACGCCGATGATTCATGACGGCAACAGTGTAGCCTATCGATCCCGCGATGTCATTTCTTCTCTGGGATGATCCACAGGTAGAGGGTGCGGCCGTCCACGATTTCTTCCTTGTCGGGTTTCCAGTCGCCCATGTTCCAGTTGTGGGAGACCACTCGGGCGCCGGGCTTGAGTTCCTTGAGGAGCTTAGGCCGCAGCCGCAGGTTGACGTTGGGCAGCAGATAGAGCATGACCACGGTGGCGCTGTGGATGTCGGCCTCGAACAGATCGTTTTCTTCGAACTTCACCAGGCCTTCGAGGTGCGCCTTGCGGGCGTTTCCGCGAGCTTCCCGAACGAGTTCGGGATTGATGTCGACGCCGACGCCGTGCGCGCCGTAATCCCTGGCGGCGGCGATGACGATGCGCCCGTCGCCGCAGCCGAGGTCATAAACGATGTCGCTCTTTTGGGTGCGGGCGAGCTTGAGCATGCCGTCGAC
>JADGNS010000012.1 GCA_017883355.1 Candidatus Solibacter sp. | reverse complement strand
GGTACTGGAACGACTTTACCGCCCGAGCGGGCAAGAGAATAAGCGGTAATTCACGCAATTAGGGAAGAGGAAATCACGCACTGCACGAAATCGGAAGCGAGCGGGCTAAATCGCGATGCGCGCGCGGCGTCAAACCCGCTTGCCGGCTGTAGTGCGGCCGAAGTTCTGCTTGTTTAGTGGGGCAGGCAATCTTGCCTGCAAGCCGGCTTTCAGCCGGCTGGACCCGCTGGAAAGCGGGTCCGCGGACTGAATAGGCTGCCCCACAGGCATAGCGAGGGGTAAGGCTTCAGCGCTTGTTTCGGTCCAGGTATTCGCGGAGTTTGATGCGGGCGTGGGCGATATGCGAGCGGACCGTCGTCTTGGAGCAATTCAGCAGCAGGGCCACCTGCTCGGCCGGCAGTCCTTCGACGTCGCGCAAGAGCAGCGCTCCGCGCTCGCGTGGCGTGAGCCGGCGCAGGCCGGCCTCGAAATAGTCACGCGTCTCCGCGCGCATCAGAATTCGCTCGGGATTGTCGTCGTGCCGGCGCTGGTCGTCCTCGAGTTCGACGAAGGAAGCCGAACGGTTTCGACGAACGAAGTCGATGGCGACATTGGTCGCGATGCGCGAAAGCCAGTGAGCGGCTTTCTGTTCGTCCTTGAGTTGGTCGCGGTACCGTAGGGCCTTGATGAAGGTCTCCTGGGTCAGATCCTGGGCGTCAGCCGCATTGCGAACGATGCGATAGATCTGCAGGAAGGTCCGCTGCAGATGCTTGGAGAAAAATTCGCTGTCCGACGGGGGAGCTTCCGGGGCAGAGGCCACGGTTTGCGTAAATTGGGTGTGATAAACGGCTTCCAAGTTCAACTCCAGGTACGACGTTACAACCCCGGGTCTGACGGAGGAAGCGGTAGTTTACCCACATTCGGGAGGAGGAAAATGCGGAGTGGGCGCATTTTCCGATTGGGCCGCGGTGCCTATGTGACTGAGGTCACTCACTTTGCCGGTTCACCGCCGGAACCTGTTGAAATAGCTGGTGGCGAGCCACTGAGGCCGCATTGCCTGATTGGCCACCGTTGCCACCAGTCCCAGCACGACACCGTCGAAACGCGACGCGCTCGACTTGGCGGCGGCCAGGTTCGCGGCCGGCTTCTCCGCAGGGGCAGTTTCGTAGCCCGCCTGGAAGGCCACTGCCGGCACCCCGCGGCGGATCAGGCTGTACTGATCGCTGCGAAGGGAGACGTCCCATTGCGGCTGTGGATCGTCCAGAATCCGTAAACCCGAGCGCGCGCCCGCGGCGCGAATCGGCACACCGAGGTCACTCTCGTTCAGGCCGTACACGGTAATTGCGCCCAACGGAGAACGGGGCAACAGCAGGTCCACTTTGAGGTCCGCCACAATGCTGCCGGGGCCCACCCCGGGATATTGCGCGAAGAGCTCCGCGCCGAGCCGTCCGCGATCTTCGCCTGTCAAGAAGACGAATAGCAGCGACCGGCGCAGCTTCGGCGCGGATTCGTGCAGCGCTCCGGCGATATCGAGCAGCGACGCCACCCCGGAGGCGTCGTCTACAGCTTCGGCATCCGTGCGGTCGCCGGGGAGGGGCTTGCCAATCCCCCGATGGTCCAGGTGCGCGCTGAGCATGACATACTCACGTTTGAGATTGGGATCGGATCCGGGGAGCACGCCGATGACGTTCTGCGATTCGCCCTCGATGCGTTCCACCGCAATCCTCGAACGCAGCGACACGGGGAGCGGAAAACGCGGCAGCGGTTTGCCCGCATCGGCGAGCGCCAGCAGTTCCTTGAATGTGTGACCTGAACCCTCGAAGAGCATGCCGGCGCGCTCCGGATTGAAGGTGACCGAGAGCTCCAGTTCATCGTCCTGCTCGAAGGCGGGATCGCCCAGGCTCATGGCCGTTTCCAATCGGTTGGCCGCCTCCCGCGACCAGGGGATTTTCTGGCTCTTCGGGTTCTGAATGGTGACGATGCCGAAAACGCCAGCGCGCTGCCGAAGCAGGGTATTCCGCTCCTCGTTGGACTGACAGTGCGCGCGAAATGGGCCGGGAATGTCCGACGGGCCGCCGCTCAGGACTACCGCGATCTTGCCGTGCATGTCGAGCCCCGCGAGATCGTCGTAATGCAACTCGGGAATGGTGAGGCCGTAACCGACGAACACCAGCGGCGCCTCGACGGTGGGCGCCGGGTCGACGGCCAGGTTGACGATGGCGTCCGCGCCGAGGGTGAGCGGCCGTTCGGCGCCGTCGCGCACCAGAGCGAGGCTCGAATACTGCTCCAGGATGCGGCGCGAACGAAGTTTGACCGCCTGCATGTAGCCGTTGTTGCCCGCGGGGAGCACGCCGGCTTTCTCGAGCTCGGCGGCGACATACCGGGCCGCCTGGCGATGGCCTTCGGTGCCTGGGCGCCGCTCCTCCAGGCTATCGCCGCCCAGGTATCTGGTGTGACCCCACCATCGCTCGCCAGGGTCCGTGGCGCCTAATACCGCCACCAACAAAACACACGCCGGCGCTGCCGGCAACAGACGGAATCGCATGGGTTTCTTGCCTTTCCCGGGCGGTCTTGGTTGCGGACCGCCGCGGCTGCCAGCGTAATTCGGGACACTAATATGACGCGCGGCTGCTGCGCCATGTGTAAGCACTCGGTAGTTTCCCGGTGCCCGGTTCAGGTCTCTAGCGGGGGTACCGACATTTTGCAGATAGTTTACACTTGCATTGTGGGCTAAGAAGGCTCCCGCCCGGGAAGGAGAGCGCCCCAGGTTGCCTCAAGTGCTATTGAAGCCCTCAATCCGAACCGGCGAAAACGAGGCCCGGATCAAAGAACTCGAACAGGAACTGGCGTCGCTGCGCCGGCGCGACCAGGAACTGACCGACTTCATTGAGAACGCCCCGATCGGCCTGCACTGGGTCGGCCCGGATGGAACCATCCTGTGGGCCAATCAGGCGGAACTCGATGCATTGGGGTACCGGAAGGAAGAGTACGTCGGTCATCACATCGCCGAATTTCACGCGGATTCCGCGGTCATTCAGGACATCCTGGAGCGTCTGCAGGCACACGAAACCCTGCGGAGTTATCGGGCGCGCTTACGTGCCAGGGATGGCTCGATCCGTCACGTCCTCATCCACTCGAACGTTCTCTGGGACGGTGACCGTTTCGTCCACACGCGCTGCATCACAAGAGACGTAACAGATTTGGTGCCGGCGAAGGAGAATCTCAGGAAAGCCCACGAGTCGTTCAAGGCGCTCGCCGAGGAGGGCCGGAAGCGGGAGGAACTCTTCCGGGCCGCCCTGCAGAATTCCCCCATCGTCGTTTTCCATCAGAATGCGGACCTGCGCTACACATGGGTGTACAACCCGTTTCCGGAGCATGCCGGCATCTCGCTGCTGGACAAGCGCGACGTCGAATTGTTCCCCGTCGATCAAGCGGAACAGTTGACCCGGCTCAAACAGAGTGTTCTATCGAGCGGCAAGGGAGCGCGGCAGGAACTGGCGCTCACCACTGAGGGCGGCCTCCGCGTTATGGACGTGAGGATCGAGCCATTCAGGGATTCGTCCGGCCAACTGACGGGCATCCTGGGAACCGCCGTGGACATCACGGAACGTAAGCGCACCGAGCAACGCCTCATGGATTCCCGGGGCCAATTGCGCAATCTGGCCGCGCACCTGCAGGTCCTGCGGGAGAAGGAGCGGGCGCTCACTTCCCAGGAGGTTCACGATCTTGGGCAGAGTCTGACGGCCCTCGACCACGAACTCTCGGTGCTGGCCGGCCGGCTGGCGGAAGGCGCCAATCGAGATGTCATGGCAGAGCGCCTGAAGGAAGTGTCGGCGTTCCTTGGCTCGAGCATCGAGTCATCGGCCAGAATCTCCACGAACCTACGGCCCAGCCTTCTGGACAACCTGGGGCTGGCGGTTACTCTAGAGTGGCATGCCCAGGAGTTCGCCTCCCACACCGGGATCCGCGTCGTTACGGAAGCTTTGGAAGATTTGCGCCCGGAGCCGAATGTCGGCATCGCCGTCTTCCGGATTCTTCAGCATACCCTGACCAATGTCGAGCGCCATTCGCACGCGAGCGAAGTCCGAATCAGCCTGCGCCGGGCGGGCCGCAACCTGATCCTGAAGGTTAGCGACAATGGCATGGGAATCGCCAGCGACAAGGTTGCGGACCCCGCATCGCTCGGCCTGTTCGCCATGCGTGAACTGGCGCTTCTCTGCGGGGGCAGGATCGATATCCGTGGCATTTCCGAAGAGGGCACTACGGTTTATCTGGAGATCCCCCTGGACGCCCGGATTCCCGACGCGGCCCAGGCCGGCGACGATTAAAATCGGTTGGCAGGCGGACCCAGAGGGTACGCCGCCTGCCCCACCCCACTACTAGAATCGGAACCGTAGAGCCAACTGTACCGCGCGGGGATCGTTCACCGCGGTAACCTGACCAAAAGAAGGCGATGGATTTGCCGGATACGCTCCGGAACCGAAGGAGCCGTTCCGTGTAAGGTTGTTGCGGTGATTCAGCGCGTTGAACGCCTCAGCCATGGCTTCCACACGGAGGCGCTCCTTCACCGCGAAAGTACGGCTGAGGCGGGCGCTCAGTGTGAAATTGTCGTTGCCGATGCCGGTATTCCGGCCGAGGAACGCTCCGTTCACCAGGGGCCGCGCGGCAGTGCCCTGGATGGTGGTGGTTCCGGAAGTGATGTTGAACGGGAAGGCCGAGTAATACTGGAGCATGCCGCTCAACTGGAAGCCGTGACTTAGGTGTTGCCAGCGCGTATCGGCGGCCGCAAACGAGGAGTGGATGGCACCGTCAAAGACCAGGCGGTGACGTTGGTCGTCATCGCTTCGTCCATAATCCTGCCAGATGTTGGAGAGGTTGATGGGAGAGCTGAAGAAAAATTCGCCCACGTTGTCGAGAGACTTCGACCAGGTGTAAGAGATGCGGTAGTTTCCCCAGCCTGTGGGCCGTTGCACAAAGGAGACGTGCAAGCCGTCATAGTGAGAGTCGGCCAGGGAGGAATACTGGCTGTTGTTGGCGTAGTTCGGGTTCGGGCGGCATCCGTTGTTGTTGCCCGACGCCGTGCAGGTTGGCACGTTTTGATTGACGGAAATGACCAGATGGAGTCCGCGCAAATGCTGGTAGCCCACGCTCAAAGTGCTGTGCTCACCCAGTTGCTGTTCGATCTCGAAGCTGCCCTGCTGGGAGTAGGCGTTCTGCATGCGCGGATTCATGGTGGTGAAGTTGATCGGCACGCCCGTCGGGACCGTGGTCATGATGTTGGGGAACACCGGCGCTCCGGTTTGCGTCGGGGAAAGGCTCACGCTCGCCTGGGTTGAGGCGTTGAAGCCGGTGGTGTTGCCGCTGGACAACAGCGCATTGGCGAGCGCGCGCAGCGGGACGCGATCGTAAAACAGGCCGAAGCTGCCGCGCACGACCGTGCGTCTGGATTGGAACGGCGACCAGGCAAAACCGGCGCGCGGTGAGATGTTATTGGTGTCTGTTGCGATGGTCTTCAGGAACTGCAAGTCGTAGCGCACGCCCATGTTCAAAGTGAAACGGGAACTGATCTTCCACTCGTCCTGCGCGTAGAAACCCAGGTTCGGATTGGACTGGGAGACCACCGGGTTGCCGAAGGTTTGCGTAAAGCCGGAGTTATTGTAAGTACCCTGGAGGAAGTTCGCCAACGACGAGAAGGTGTAGCTTCCGCGAATCGATCGGGGGAATGTGATCGTCGAGCCGTTATCGAGGATATCCACGCCTGCCCGGAAGGCGTGCGCGCCCTGCTGATGCGAGATGCTGTCGGCAACTTCGTAGAGCTTGTTGAGGCGACCGGTGGGAGAGCCGGAGAGCGTTCCGAAGGAAGCGACACCGGCAATACTGACCGCGGGTCCCACGGGGTCGGTGGGCAGGGCATGCAGGGTGCTATTGGTGAATTGCGCCCGGGTTTCGTTGACGGTCCGGGGCGAGAAGGCCGCGATGTTGCTCACCGCCACCGTCTGGTCGGTGTTGTCCAGGCCGGCGGCTGCCGTGACCGCGTTCAGCGCGCCGGCGCCGCGAGAGTTGCCGCTGTGGACGTCATACAGGCTGTAGCGCACGCTGAACTGGTCATTGGCGCTGAACTGGTGATCGATCTTGGCCAGAACATTGCTATTGTGCACGGGGTTTGGAAAGAGCCCGGTAGAGATTCCCGCCCCCGGGTATCCGATGGCGGCAAGCCGGGCGTTGATGGCGTCAACGCTCGCCGGCGCGATGGTGATGAGGCCGCTCTGATTCAGTTGCCGCTGCTCGAAGTTGGCGAAGTAGAACGTGCGGTCATGGACCACGGGGCCGCCGAGAGAGGCGCCGTATTGAGCCTGCGTGGACGGAAGTTTGCTGTTGGAAAGCGGGTTGGCGGCATTGAAGCGCTGATTGCGGAAGTAACCGTATAGATCGCCGTGCAAATCGTTGGTCCCGCTCTTGGTGACCATGTTTACGTAACCGCCGAGCGCGCGTCCCAGCTCCGCCTGGCCCCCCGACGTAACCACCTGAAACTCATTGACGACGTCGAGTCCGTAGAAGATACCGCTCAGGCCGGCCGCATCGTCGTTGGCGGAAAGGCCATCCACGATGAAGTTGTTGGAAAAGTTGCGCTGGCTTCCCACGGAGATACCCTGACCGGGCACCGCGGAGGTTTCGGCGAAGAGTTGGTTGCTGGCTGTGTTGGTTGGCGACACGCCGGGCACCAGCAGGGCAAGGTCAAGGAAATTGCGCCCGTTCAGAGGCAGGGCGCGCATCTCGGCTTGCGAGACCGTACCGGCGATCTGGGTGCGCGCCGTTTCCAGCATGGCCGTCTCGCCGTTGACCGTGATGTTGGTCTCCGACGACGCGACGACGAGCGCAACCGGCAGCTCAAAAGCGGATCCCACCGTAAGCGTTACCGAACGCGTGGCCACGGCGAATCCCGGCCGTTGCACTTTAATCTCATACTGCCCGACCTTGAGCAGCGGGAAGCGGAAGCGCCCATCGTGGTCCGTCAGCAGCGTACTGGTGAGGTTCGTATCGGCATGACGAGCGATAACTTGCGCACCGCCGATGACGGCGCCCGTCTCGTCTGTGACGCGGCCGCTGACGCTAGCGTGATTCATCGATTCCTGTGCGGAAACAATCCACGCACTGGACACGGCACACAATGTGATAACTGCGAGTTTATGAGCGTAGCTCCGTCTAATCGCTTTATGGAAAATCATCGAATTCCCCCCCCTTGCTGAAGCCACCATCCGCACCTGTCGGGCGCGGCTCTTTTCAAACAGAGATGTGAAGCGATCGGCAGGCAGGGGGAGGACGCTGGAACTCCTCCGTGTCGCAGGCCGCCCGGACAGCGGGAGAGCGGTGGAAGACGCGGGAGGCGTACGAGGCGAAGGGAACGCCGAATTCCGCGATGCCCGGCAGGCAGGGAGTGGAGTCCGACTGAAGGAAGGTCCCGCAACCTTGGCACGACGAACCGCACGAGTCGCTGGAAAGCTGGGGTCCGTTGGTATCGTGATGCCGCTTACAGCACGCATGGGCGCCGTGACAGCAAGTGCCGGCGCCGGCCGACGAGCGGGCCCAGATCGAAAATGCACCGGGGCTCACCCACAATAGCAGCACCCACAACGCGGATATGAGGGCACCACCCCGGCGTAGGATCCGGGAATTGCTGGGCGTGGGTGAGTTGACACGATGCACGGCTAGCTACATGTTATCGCACAAGGGTCGGGGGAACTCCACCCAGGGAATTACTGAGTTGCCGGCAAGAATTCCCGGGTTCTGTCGCGAGCCGATCCCTAAACCCGGGGCCGCTGCTCGTGTCCAAGTCACAGGGGAATCGAGACAACCAGTTTGGTGCCGAACCCCGGGCTGGACTGGACCGAGAGCGTGCCGGAAAGGTCCTCAACCCGCTCGCGGATCGCGGACACTTCGCCAGGGTCGTAGCCAATCCCGTCATCGTGAACCGTGCACTGTATACGGTGGTCCTTGTGAAACGCAATCCGCACCCGTTTCGCACAGGGGTGATCGGCGATATTGCCAAGGGCCTGGTGGACGATACGGTAGAGGGCCATCTCGAGGTTTGGAGGTACCCGGCCCGGGATCGATCCTTCCAGGACGATGGAAAGCCCCGTACGCTTGGCGAAGCCCTGCTTCAGAAACTCGACGGCGGGAAGGAGTCCGAGGTCGTCCAGCACCATGGGGCGAAGTTCATGTGATATGCGCCGCAGCCGCTCTTCCATTTGGCAGAGCAGTGAGGTAAGGTCCCCAATGCAGCCTCGTTGCCCCTCCGGCAGCTTACGGTTCAGTTCGTCCAACTTTAGAAAGACGGCCGCCAGGAGTTGTCCTGCCTCATCGTGCAGCGACTGGGCCATTCTTTTCGCTTGCTTTTCGAGTACATCGTGCAGGCATATCGCCGCGGGCCCAAACGTCACCGGGCCCATTGCGTGCCAGCCATCGACGGTGGCAGCGGGGGCGCAGTTTCCCGATGCCTTTCTAAGGGCGCTCATCTGAGTCCCATTGTGCTGCATGCGGTCAATCATACCGTCAACTATTCGCGCGAGTTGTGCAAGAGATGTAAAGATCCTGCGAATAAACACGGCGGGCGGCCTTGCACCGATTAAGCCGCGTACAATCAAGGTATTGCGCGAGTCCAATTGGGGCATTTACCCACTGTCCGGGGCCGGTTGCATAGGGCATTCTAAACGGTACCGGAGGAGTATTCCGGAGATGTGCCGCCCTGGCCTTTGCATGCAAGGGTATGTCGGCCAGTCCCCGAACCAGCGTTACGGAAAGCAGCGTTTGCTTCTCGGCTGAAAGGCACGGTAAAACATGATGCGAAATTGGTTGGCGGTTTGGGGGAGATCGTGAGCGAAATCGCGGAGAACGCCGGCAGCAAGCCGGTTTCGCCTTCCCGCGAACTGGTGGACGCCTATACAGAGGGCTTGCTCGACTACCTCGTGCGGCCTCAGGAGCCTGCCCTGCAGCGGGCCCGGAAAATCGGACGGGATGCCATGACCAGCGGCCTGAGTCTGTCGGATATGTCCATGATCCACCACGAATCGGTGAGGAAGCTCCTGGTACAGACCTTGGGTATGGGCCAATATCAGGCCACGGATTCCGACCCGCTGCAAGACTCTTACCTGCTTCTGCATTCATTGGTTGCCGCGGAAAGTGCCTACCCGATCGCGGCGGCACGCTTTTTCGCGGCGAGCATCTCACCATTCGAAACGAACCAGCATGAGAGCCAGCAGGCGATCGCAGTTCTGCGGTACAGGAACAGCAAACTGGAGGAGCAGATCCGGCAGTTCTCTACACTAGTGTTCGACGAGGCGCTGCAACTCCTGGCGGCAGCCGGTCTGGCACTGGGCGACATCCGCCGCAAGCCCGTCCCCGCCGGCGGGAAGCTTGATGAGGTCCAAAGCCTTTTGTGCCGAATCGGAGACCACCTGACGGCTTGCGCGAGCGAGCTCCAGCCCCGGGTTTTGGAGGATCTCGGGTTGGGCGCCGCGATTCAATCGATCTCCCGCCGCTTTTCAGCAGCGGCGCAATTTGACATCGTGGCTGACACAGCCGTGGGTCCGCTCCGGCCCGCGGTTAGCGCCGCATTATATAGGGCGGTCGAGGAGTCCCTCACAAACGTCCTGCGACACGCGCAGGCCCACCATGTAAGAATTTGCGTATGCAATGACGCCGATGTGGTGAAATGCTCGATCGGGGACGATGGTATCGGTTTCGATGCGTCCGAGGTCCTGTCCGGGCGGGCGGAACGGGCCTCGGGGCTGATCTGCGTTCGGGAGAGCCTCAGAGTGCTTGGCGGTACGCTCGCGATCCATTCTGCTCCAGGCAGCGGAACAGAAGTGGTCATGACCGTTCGGACGGTAGACCAAACGCGCAGCCATAGCTAAAGAATTCACATCTGACAACGAGATACGCGCGGTCATGAGCTGGACCTATGCCATAGTGTTAATTATAGTGTTAATTCTGGGTGTGTAGCCTGTTTCCCGGGGGCTGCGCGGATAGGGGCTGGGTAATGATAACGACGCTGCTCGCCGACGACCATGTGCTGGTACGCCAGGGTCTGAGATCTCTCCTGGAGCATGCGGGTTTTCAAGTGCTCGGCGAGGCTTCCAATGGCCGCGAAGCGGTGACACAGGTTGGACAACTGCATCCCGACGTCGCCATCCTCGATCTGGGGATGCCCGTCTTGAATGGTGTGGACGCCGCACGGGAGATTATCAGGACCTCCGGTGCGGCTACCAAAGTCATTCTGCTGACCATGTACACAGAGCCTTCGTATGTGGTAGCAGCTCTGAGCGCGGGAGTGCACGGCTACGTCTTGAAGAGCAGGGCTGCCGCCAACCTCATTGAGGCAATACACGAAGTGCAGCAGGGCAACACGTATCTGAGTCCCGACATCTCGCGATCGGTGATCGACACGATCCGGGCCGACGACAAACCGGAGGCAGAACCGCTCAGCGGCCGGGAGCGACAGGTGCTACAACTGGTTGCCGAAGGGATGAGCACCAAAGCGATTGCCGAAGTGCTGTCGATCAGCGTGAAAACGGCCGAATCGCATCGCACCAGGATCATGCAAAAGCTGGATATCCACGATACAGCCAGCCTGGTACTTTACGCGATTCGCAGGGGTATCATCCAGCCCTGATCGCGGCGCTCTCCACCCGCCGCCACTGCATCCGGCCTCTCCAACGAGCTTACCTCTCACACATTTGCCTGGACGCCTGGTTCGCCAATCGCAGGTATTTTGCATCGGCAATTGAGTGTTTCGCCGGGTACTACCCGTAACCGGATGCCCATATGCTTGTCTTGTCTTCGCGCAGGCCCCCGTGAAAGCAAGTGCAATCGAGGCCGCGCCGCATCCTGGGCTATGAGGTTGATGGACTACTTATGCAAACAATCATCGCTATCGACGACGACGAGAGCCTTCGAGACACGATCGGGGTGTTGCTGGAACGGGAGGGGTTTCGGGCGGTGCTGGCGGCTGACGGCCAAACCGGCTACGACAACGCCATGACCTTGAAGCCGGACCTCATCCTGGTGGATCTCCGCCTGCCGGGCATGAGCGGTATTGAAATCTGCAAGCAACTGCGCGCCAATCACGTGGAGACACCAATTATCGTGCTGAGCGCGATGGGCGACGAGGTGGACAAGGTGCTGCTGCTGGAAATCGGGGCCGACGATTATCTGGTCAAGCCTTTCGGGACCAGGGAGCTTCTGGCGCGCATCCGCGCGCTGCTACGCCGGACCAATCCCGAATCCCGCAAGACGGTTCATTTCGGCGACGCGGAACTGGACCTGAGGCGCCGTGTAGTCAAACGGAATGGAGATGAGCTGCGGCTGACGCCGTCGGAGTATAACCTGCTGACCTATTTTGTCCAGAATCCGGACCGTCCCTTGACTCGCGACATGATCCTCAATTCGGTCTTCGGATACGATTTCTTCCCGAATACGCGCACCGTAGACGCGCATATCGTGAAACTGCGGCAAAAACTTGAGCCGGAGCCCAATGTTCCCCGTCATTTTGTGACCGTGCACGGAGTTGGTTATCGATTTCTGCCATGAACTCCGATCAAGCCAACTGGCCGTTTGAGGCCCCCCCGATGGGAGTTTGTCGATGAAACGTATTTGCCCCGTATCGTTCTTTAGTTTCCTGGTCGTATCGTTAGCATTTCTAGCGGCCGCCCGTCCGGCGGCAGGCCAGACTCTGAGCGGTACCCTGAGCAACTTCGATGTCTTCAATCAGACTGGGCATGAATCCCATGGCTTTGAGATTGAACTGGACGGCATCTCGAGCCAGGACATTGCGTCCACCTTTGGGGGGACGTACATCCGTTACGGCGATCCGGGCACGGTGGATTTTCCCGGCGGCGCGCTGATTCGTTATGCAAGCCCGTACGATTCCGTGCGGCGCGTCTTCACGGTCGGCACACCGGTGCCGCCCAGCCCGATTACCGCGACGTCGGGGCATTCGTGCTGGACTGGCGGAGCGCCCGGATATCCGACCAGCGGTTGTGAACATTTCGGTGCCAGCTTGTTCAAGAATCCTACTGCTGTGCACTATCGCTGGCTCATCGAAGACCCGGCGAACCCTGGCGTCCTGGTCCCCGGCCCGGATGTGAGTATTGCCTCGCCCTTGTGGAGCGTGATCCCGGGGGCCGCCGGCGGCGCCGCGGTGGTGAATGCCGCCATTGCACCGCCCGAGATAAAGGCTCCTCGCCAGCAGTTTCCCGCAGCGGTATGGGTCAAGGTTTATGAAACCGAAACCGACAAAAACGTCGAACTCAACCATCTTCTCACCGACGATGCGGTAGTGCCCCAAAGCGGGACCCCCGAGGTCGAGTGGGAGATCTTACAATCGAATCCGAAGAAGCCGAATAACGGTGCACTGCAGCACGGGAAGCCTCTGGGTAAGGGTAACCAGTCGGTAATCCGGCGTTTCGAGTTTTATCAGTACACGGGACTTTACAGCGCAGAGGGCGAAGCGTCGGCCTGCTCCACCGGGGGCAAAGGCAGCGCCTGTGCACCGCAAGCCGGCGAGCTCGGCGACTATATCGGAGCGCAAATGGCGGCAGCGCAGTTCGGCCAGATTGCCGCGCCCAAGGCTGCGATTACCGCTGTGTCGAACGGTGCGACGGGCCAGGCCGGCATCGCCAGCGGCTCGTGGGTTTCGATCTACGGGAGCAACCTGTCGGCCACGACCCGTTCCTGGCAAAACTCCGATTTCCAGGGCGCCAACCTGCCGGTTGCTCTTGACGGCGTGAGCGTCACCATCAACGGCAAGGCTGCCGCCGTCGCCTACATCAGCCCGGGCCAACTGAATGTGCAGGCTCCGGCGAACAGTGCGGCGGGGCCGGTTCCGGTGCAGGTGACGAATTCGTTGGGCGCGGCTACGGCGACCGCGAGTTTGCAGAATTATGCGCCCGGCTTCTTCGCATTGCAGGGAAAATATGTCGTCGCCGTACATACCGACAGCATGTTGGTGGCGCCGGCCGGCTTCTTCGGCGGCGCCGTGGCGTCCCGTCCAGCGCAGCCCGGTGAGACTCTGCTCCTTTTCGGTACCGGCTTTGGCCCTACCACGCCAGCGGTTTCGCCGGGTCAAATAGTCACTAGCGCGGCGGCTCTGACGGACCTGAGCCAGTTGCACGTCCGGATCGGTGGCGTACCAGCGACCGTGCAATACGCTGGAATCGTCTTCGCCGGGGAATACCAGTTCAACGTAATCATCCCGGCTTTGCCGGACGGCGACCAGACTCTGGTCGCGGACATTGGCGGCGTGCCTACTCAGTCCGGGCTGTTGATTTCCATCAAGAACTGAGGTGGCGCGCCGGGAAACCTCTAGCGGATCATCCCAGGGTATTTCATCCCCGCGATTTGGGTGTTTCGCCCGGTACTGCGCAACGACGCATGCCGATATGCTGATTTCGTCTTTGCATTATGGCTCCTGCTGGTAACGTCAACAAGGACTCTCTGAAAACAGCCGGAGTCCCTGTGGAAAGGGAGGGATTGCGCGTGGAGCCGGCAGTGACCGGCCAGTCGCACGGAACAGGTTTTCGGGTTCCGGACGCGATAATTTACAGTTCATTAACAGAGTGCTAACCGGATTCGCAGGGGAAACAGGGACACTAAGACGTGATGTTAAGTCCAACCCCTAACTCGGTGAACCGTACAGTGCTCGTGGTAGAAGATGCAGACACATGCGCGACCTTGCTTGAGGTTGCATTGCTCCGAATTCCCGGTGTGGCTGTTACCTGCGCCGGCACGGGGCAGGAAGCGCTACAAGTACTCGGCGTTCCGGGCTCGCGTGTCTGCGCCCTGGTGACGGATCTGAATATGCCCGTGGTGGATGGTTTCGAACTGATTGCGCGAGTCCGCTCAGACCGGCGGTACGACGGTCTGCCCATTATCGTGGTAAGTGGCGACACCGATCCACGAACGCCGGACCGGGTGGCCCGGCTCGGAGTGGACGCCTTCTTCGCGAAGCCCTATTCGCCGGCGATTGTGCGTCGAGCACTGGAGAACTTACTCAATGGAAGTGTTGCAACGGCTTCTGCACTGTAGGCCGACTCGGATATGCGTCATTAGCAGAGCGTGGCTGGTTCTTGCCGCCGGTCTTCTCTGTGCTGGAAACCTCCTCGCGCAAACGGGTTCTTCGGAACTGCGCCAGATACTGGAACGCCTGGAAAGCATGGAGCGATCGAACCGTGAGCTGACGGAAGAAGTGCGCGCTCTACGGAGCGAGTTGGCGGCCACGAAGTCCCAGCCCGGCAGTGAAGCGCCCCAAAAGCCCGAAGTGGAAGAGAAGTTGGCCGTACTGGAGGAGCGCACCCAGGAGTTAGCGCAGACCAAGGTGGAATCGGGGCAGCGGTTTCCAATCCGCATCAAGGGCATGCTGCTGTTCAACACTTTTCTGAACTCCAAACAGGGCGGCGGCGAACGCTATCCCACAGTGGCGGCAGTGAACCGGGGCAATGCCAACGGGGGCGCCACGCTGGTGCAGTCCGTCGTCGGATTCGACTATCAGGGACCGGAGGTGTTCGCGGGCGGGAAAGTGCGGGCCTCGCTGCTGATGGATTTTTACGGCAGCACGGGCAAGCCGCTGGACGAAGCGCTGCGGATTCGGACGGCAACCATGCAGGTCGACTGGAAGACTCGCAGTTTTCTGGTGGGTATGGACAAGCCGATCTTCGCGCCGCGCGAGCCAAATTCTTTCGCGCAGGTCGAGGTTTCGCCGCTGAGCGGCGCGGGTAATCTATGGATGTGGATTCCCCAGGTCCGATTCCAACAGGACTTCCGTTGGTCCGACATGTCGCAGGTTCGGGCGCAAATCGGGATTGTCCAGACGCGCGAGGTCCCGTCTTATGTGACCACTAGTTCCGTACCGGAAGTGGCCGCAATCGAAGCGGCGCGGCCCGGCCTGGAGGGGCGCGTTGAGTTCTCGCACGATTTTGGGGCCGGGCGCCGGATCGAGCTGGCTCCGGGCTTCCACTTCAGCACGTCGCACGTGGCTCAGGCCGCGGTCCCATCCAGATTGGTCTCGATGGATTGGTTAGTGCGTCCAGGACGTAAGTTCGAACTTACCGGCGCCTTCTACACGGGTGAAAATGCGGCGCATCTGGGTAACGGCGGAATCGGCCAGGGATTTGTAGTAACGGGACCGCAGCAGGTCACACCCCTGCACAGTCAGGGGGGATGGGCGCAGTTGGCGTGGCTGCCGACAGAGCGGATGACGTTCCACTTTTTCTCGGGCCGGCAGGATGAGCGCAACCCCGAACTTCCGCCTGGACAGATCGGGATCAACCTGGCCTACGGGGCGAATTTCTTTTATCGCCTGGCGCCGAACGTGATTATGAGTCTGGAGACATCCCAGGTTCGCACATCCTACATTCAGATGGGGCGGCGCCTGAACAACCACTATGACCTGGCTTTTGCGTATATATTTTAGCCTTTACTGCCTCCTGCCGGCGTTCGCCGGCCCGGTGAACGGCAGTATAAGACTGATCAATTCCAAGGACCCCGAGGTCCGCAAGCATCAGAATTTCTCGGGGGTTGTGGTGTGGCTCGAGCCCATGGGCGGGCCGGCCGATCGCTTCTCCGGCGATAAGAATCAATCCTCGGTGATGGCGCAGAAGATGAAGACATTCAGTCCTCACGTACTCGCCATACCGGCCGGGACCCCGGTGGAGTTCCCCAATTTCGACCCGATCTTTCACAACGCTTTCTCCAGTTACAGCGGACAGGTCTTCGATGTGGGACTATACCCGCCAGGCAAAAGCCGGACGGTAGTTTTCAAACGGGAAGGCGTGGTGCGCGTCTTCTGCAACATCCACTCGTCCATGAGCGCGGTGATCGTCGTGCTGAAAACGCCGTACTATGCGGTGTCCGATCCATCGGGGAGCTTCACGATAAGAGATGTGCCCCCGGGGGAATACCTCATTCATGTGTATCACGAACGGGCACTGCCGCAGACCCTGAAAGCCATGGAATGTGTCTTAAGAGTGACGGCCGAAGGGTTGCCGGTTATGCAATTAGTCATATCCGAAACCGGGTATGTGCTGACGCCCCACCAGAATAAATTCGGTCAGGAATATCCTCCATCCGAAGACCAGTTGCTGTACTCGAGAGACTCGAAATGACGGACTTTCGATTTGCCCGCCTTTCGCTGCAATGGAAGATTCTTCTCTCCACGTCCATCGCCATTACGGTGCTGTTTGCGATCACCGGATGGGTGGTGCTGAACAACGTAATGTACACGACTTCGCAGAGCCTGGAGGACGAAGTACAAACCAGTTTCCAGGCGTACGAGTCTCTGTGGCACTCGCGCGCGGCGCAGTTGTCGTCGATCAGCTTGATCCTCAGCGGCATGTCGGATGTACGCGCCGCCTTCGGCACGGGCGATGAGGCTACCATTCGGGACACGGCCGGCGAATTGTGGTCCCGAATCTCGCACGACAATGCCATGTTTCTGGTGACGGACCCGCAAGGACGCCTGATTGCCTCGTTGGGCGGCGTGTCCATCGCCGCCCCCAATCAGGACTCGGCAAGCGTCCGCGCGGCATCGAAACGGTTCCCGGAGCAGTCTTCCGGATTCATGGTTCGCGACTCCCACCTGTTCCAGATTGCCGTGACTCCGGTTTACATCCAGTCG
>JADGNS010000011.1 GCA_017883355.1 Candidatus Solibacter sp. | reverse complement strand
CATCATGCCGATCGAAGACATTTTCTCGATTCAGGGACGCGGCACGGTGGTCACGGGACGCATCGAGCGCGGCATCTGCAAGGTGGGCGAGGAAATGGAAATCGTCGGATTCCGGCCTACCCGCAAGACGGTGGTGACGGGCGTGGAAATGTTCAAGAAGCTGTTGGACGAAGGGCGCGCCGGGGACAACGTGGGGCTGCTGCTGCGCGGCGTGGACAAAGACGACGTGGAGCGCGGGCAGGTAATATCGAAGCCGGGGACGATCACGCCGCACACGCAGTTCAAGGGTTCAGTCTACGTATTGAGCAAGGAAGAGGGAGGGCGGCACACGCCGTTCTTCAAGGGATACCGGCCGCAGTTTTACTTCCGCACGACGGACGTGACGGGCGTGGCGCAGTTACCCGAAGGCACGGAGATGGTGATGCCGGGCGACAACGTCGAATTGACGGTGGAATTGATCACTCCGGTAGCCATGGATAAGGGGCTGCGCTTCGCCATTCGCGAAGGCGGCCGCACCGTGGGCGCCGGCACTGTAACCGAGATCATTAAGTAGGCATATCGATGGCTCTGAGAGAACGTATTCGAATCCGTCTGAAGGCGTACGATCATCGCATTCTGGATCAGTCGACGACGGAGATTGTGGATACCGCGAAGCGGACCGGCGCAACCGTCGCCGGTCCGATTCCGCTGCCCACGTCGCGCACGATCACGACCGTGTTGCGGTCGCCGCACGTGGACAAGAAATCGCGGGAACAGTTTGAAATCCGGACGCACAAACGCCTTCTCGACATCCTGGAACCGACCCAGCAGACGGTAGACGCGCTGATGAAGCTCGATCTGCCGGCCGGTGTGGATGTGGAAATCAAAGCGTTCGGTAAGTAGTTGAGAAATTTTGGGCCGCCAGCCGCACGCTAGCGAGCTGTGCCCGCAAGGAAGTTGACATGAGTCCAGGAATCCTTGGCAAGAAGATTGGAATGACGCAGTTGTTCCGGCCGGACGGGCAGGTGGTGCCGGTCACGCTGCTGAAAGCCGGCCCGTGCATGGTGGTGCAGCGCAAGACGCCGACCACCGACGGGTACGACGCGGTGCAACTCGGCCTGCTCGAGTTCATCAAGCCGCAGCGTATTAATAAGCCTACCGCCGGCCGTTTGAAGAAAGCCGGCATCGATGGCGCGAAGTTCATGCGCGAGTTCCCGCTCGGTCCGGGGTCTGACGATTTGAAGGCCGGCGATCAGGTGCTGGTCAGTCAGTTCAAACCCACCGACAAAGTGGATGTCATCGGCATCAGCAAGGGCAAAGGGTTCGCGGGCGTAGTCAAACGCCACCACTTTCGTGGCGGTGAAGGCTCGCACGGATCGATGTTCCACCGGGCGCCCGGATCGATCGGCGCATCCAGCTACCCTTCGCGGGTTGTGCCCGGCATGCGCATGGGCGGACATTTGGGCAATGCCCAAATCACAGTGCGCAATCTGGAGGTGATCGAAGTCGACACCGAGGACAACGTGCTGGTGGTGAAGGGCGCGGTTCCGGGTCCGAATGGCGGATACGTGCTGGTGCGGAGGTCGAAGAGGTAACTGCCATGCCGACAGTCGATGTAGTGGATTTGAATAATCAGAAGGTCAGCGAAGTAGAACTGGCCGACGACGTTTTTGGGGCGCCCGTCAACCAATCGTTGTTGTACGAGGCGGTGCGGCAGTTCCAGGCGAGCAATCGCGCCGGCACGCACGCGACGAAGGTGCGCCGGGAAGTGGCCGGCTCCGGCAAGAAGCTGTGGAAGCAGAAGGGCACGGGCCGGGCGCGAATCGGTTCGGTGCGGTCGCCCATCTGGCGCCACGGCGGCATTGTCCACGGACCGCAGCCGCGCGACTACAGCTACAAGCTGCCCAAAAAGATGTTGGTGGGCGCGCTGCGCTCGGCGCTCTCGGCCAAGGTTCGGGACGGTGAGCTGAAGGTCGTGCAGGCCTTCAATTTCGCCGACAACAAGACCAGGAACGCGATGAACGTGCTGGCGAAGCTGGAAGCCGGGCGTACGGTTCTGGTGGTGGATAACGACGACAACCGCAACCTGGAACTGGGTTTGCGCAACCTCAAGGGCGTGACGCTGCTGGCCACGCGCGAAGTGAACCCGTATCACCTGCTGGGACACAAGAGCGTACTGATCAGCGAAGCCGCCGCGCGCAAGTTCTCGGAGGCACTCGCAAAATGAACCTCTATGAAGTAATTCAGCGCCCGCTGGTAACGGAGAAGGGCGTGCTCAAGAAAGACGAAGAGCGTACGTTATGCTTCCAGGTACACCCGGACGCCAACAAGACGCAGGTCAAAGCCGCGGTGGAGAAGCTGTTCAAGGTCAAGGTGGATGAAGTGCGCACCGCGACGTTCGAAGGCAAGCTGCGGCGGCGCGGCCGTTTCTCCGGATACCGCGCGGACTGGAAAAAGGCCTACGTGAGGCTGAAGGCGGGGGAGAAAGTCCCCGACTTTGCGGAGATTTAAGGGGAATCGACCATGCCTATCAAGACTTATAGACCCACGACCCCGACCCGGCGCTTCCAGACGGTAGTTTCCCGCGAGGACATCACCAAGGATCGTCCGGAGAAATCGCTGGTGGAATCGAAGTCGCGCACCGGCGGCCGCAACAGCACGGGCCGCGTGACTTCGCGGTTCATCGGCGGCGGCGCCAAGAAGGCGTACCGGGTGATTGATTTCAAGCGCGACAAGAGCGGCATTCCGGCCGTGGTCGCGGCCATCGAATACGATCCCAACCGCTCGGCGCGCATCGCGCTGTTGCATTACGCGGACGGGGAGAAGCGCTACATCCTGCAGCCCGACGGGCTGAAGGTGGGCATGAAGATCATGAGCGGCGCGACGGCCGACATCCTGATCGGCAACGCGCTTCCGCTGAAGAACATTCCGGCGGGCACGGTGGTTCACAATATCGAACTGAAGCCCGGCAAGGGTGCGCAGATGGCGCGCTCGGCGGGAACGCAGGCCCAGTTGGTATCCCGCGAAGCCGGCATGGCGTTGTTGAAGCTGCCCTCGGGCGAGATCCGGCGCGTGCTGGTGGAATGCATGGCGACGGTGGGCCAGGTGGGCAACGTGGACCATGAAAACGTTTCGCTGGGAAAGGCGGGACGCAAGCGCTGGATGGGGAAGACGCCCCACAACCGCGGCGTTACGATGAACCCGGTGGATCACCCGCACGGCGGCGGCGAGGGCAAGACTTCGGGAGGCCGGCACCCGGTGACGCCCTGGGGCCAGCCCACTCGCGGTTTCAAGACGCGCAACAACAAGCGCACCGACAAGTGGATCGTCAACCGCAAGAGCAAGAAGAGGTAAGGGAATGGGCAGAAGCGTAAAAAAGGGACCGTTTACCGATACTCACCTGGAAGCCAAGCTGGCCGTGCTGGCCGCGACCAACGAGAAGAAGGTTGTGCGCACGTGGTCGCGGCGATCCACCATCCTTCCGGAGTTTGTGGGGCACACCGTGGCGGTGCACAACGGGAAGAAGTTCATCCCGGTGTATGTGACCGAGAACATGGTGGGGCACAAGCTGGGCGAGTTTTCGCCCACCCGCACGTTCAAGGGACACTCGGTGAAGGCGGCGACGGAGAAGACTTCGAAGCCGGCTTAAGCGCCGGACGGCATAGAGGATAGCATGCAAGCAAAAGCGGAAGCACGATATATCCGAGTCTCCCCGCAGAAAGCGCGGCTGGTAGTGGACCTGATCCGCGGCCAGCAGGCGGGGGCGGCGTTGACCACGCTGCGCACCACCAACAAGCGCATTGCGCCGACGGTGGAGAAGGTGCTGCAAAGCGCCATCGCCAACGCGACGAACCGAAATGAAGACGTCGATGTCGACCAGCTTTACGTGAGCGAAGCGTACGTCAACGAGGGACCCCGGATGAAACGGGTACGCCCGGCGCCGATGGGGCGCGCCTACCGGTATCAGCGTCGTTTGGCACATATCGTCATCAAAGTGACGGAGAAAGAATAGATGGGACAGAAAGTTCATCCGTACGGATTCCGTCTTGGCTTTAATAAGCCGTGGCGGTCGCGCTGGTTCGCCAAGCAGGGCTACGCCAAGCTGTTGCAGGAAGACCTGGAGCTGAAGACGGCGCTGACCGAAAGGCTGAAGAGCGCCGGCGTGAGCTCGATCGAGGTGGATCGTCCGGGCAACAAGCTGCGGGTCACCATCCGCACGTCGCGACCGGGCATCATCATCGGGCGCAAGGGCGCGGAGATCGAAAAGCTCAAGCAGGACATGGCGAAGAAGACCAAGCGTGAGGTCTTCATCGACATTCAGGAAGTGCACAAGCCCGAGTTGGACGCCCAACTGGTGAGCGAATCGATCGCTTTGCAGTTGGAAAAGCGCGTGGCCTTCCGGCGCGCCATGCGCAAGGCGGTGGATTCGGCGCTGCGCTTCGGCTGCAAGGGCATCAAGGTGCGCGTGAGCGGCCGCTTGAACGGCGCGGAAATCGCGCGCAGCGAATGGTATTTGCAGGGGCAGCTTCCGCTGCATACCCTGCGCGCCGATATCGATTACGGTTTCGCCGAAGCGCACACCACCTACGGCGTAATCGGAATCAAGGCGTGGTTGTACAAGGGCGAGATTCTGGATCTCACGAAGCGGCGCAATCTGCTGCCCGATCCGGAACCGCGGCGCGATTTGCGCGACCGCAGGGATCGTCCGGACCGCCGGGATCGCGGTGGGGATAGGGGTGGAGACCGTGGTGGCGATCGTGGCGGACAGCGCGACCGGCCGCCGGTGCACACGGCTCCGCCGGTAGAAGCGACGGGTCCCGCGGTGCAGACCGCGCCGAGCGATCTGCCGCGTCCGGCAGCGCGTCCGGTGACGCCGATTCTGCCGCCGCTGATGTCGCCGCAACAGCCCTCCTGGAAGCAGGAGGCCCGTCAGGAAACTACGCAGGAACCCGAGACCAAGCCGGCTGTCGAGCAGAAGCCGGAAGATCCGGGTGAGAACAAGTAAGGAATTGAGGGCATACCGCCATGATGATGCCAAAGAAGGTCAAGTTCAGAAAGCAGCAGCGCGGCCGCATGTGCGGCAAGGCCTGGCGCGGATCGTCGATCTCTTTCGGTGAGTTCGGGTTGAAGGCCATGGAATGCGCATGGATCACGTCGCGGCAGATCGAAGCCGCCCGCGTGGCCATGACGCGCTCCATCAAGCGCGGCGGCAAGGTGTGGATCCGTTTGTTCCCGGACAAGCCGATCACCAAGAAGCCCGCTGAAACCCGTATGGGTAAAGGGAAAGGCGCGCCGGAGGAGTGGGTGGCGGTGATTCGTCCCGGGAAGATCCTTTTCGAAATGGAAGGCGTGGACCGGGCGACGGCACTGGCCGCCATGCGGCTGGCAGCCCATAAGCTGCCCATCAAGACCAAGTTTGTTGGCCGGGAAGACGCGGAGTAACGGATATGAAGGCGCAGAAGGTTCGCGATCTGGACGAGCAGGAAATTAAGCAGCAGTTGAAGGAAATGGACGAGCAAATGTTCCGTCTTCATTTTCAGATGTCGATGGGACAGATGGAAGGCCTGAAGAAGGTCCGTCAGATGAAGAAGGATCGGGCGCGGATTTACACCATCCTGCGGGAGCGGGAGTTGGCGGGGGAGAAGAAGTAGATGGCCGAAACCGAAGCCAAGACGGCATTGAAGGACGCCCGGACGGCGTTGAAAAACGAGAAGGTGGGCGAAGTGGTTTCGACCAAGATGCAGAAGACCATCGTGGTGGAAGTCAGCCGGCGGGTGCCGCATCCCTTGTATAAGCGCATCATCGGCAAGCGGAAGAAATTCTACGCGCACGATGAAGAGGGCACGGCGAAGCTGGGCGATGTGGTTCGCATCGTGGAGTGCCGTCCGCTGAGCAAACTGAAGCGGTGGCGGCTGATGGATATCGTGCGGCGGGCGCCGCAGGTGGCCGCGCAGCCGAAGGATCTGGACGTCAAGGTTTAAAGAGCGCTGCCGCAAGACAGCGGTTAGCGGAGACAAATTTTATGATAGGAATGCGTACAATTCTCGAGGTGGCCGACAACAGCGGCGCGCGCAGGCTTTCCTGCATTTTGCCGCGCGGTGGCGACCTCGGCCTGCGCGCCGGACTGGGTGACGTGGTCACCGCCGCCGTGAAAGAGGCAGCTCCCGATTCGGCGATCAAGAAGGGTAAAGTGGTGCGCTGCGTGATCGTCCGCATGCGCAAGGAAACGCGGCGCAAGGACGGGACGTACATTCGTTTCGATTCCAACGCGGCGGTGTTGATTAACGATGTGGGCGAGCCGGTGGGCACGCGCGTATTCGGGCCGGTCGCCCGGGAACTGCGCGATAAGAAGTTCATGAAGATCGTTTCGCTGGCCCCCGAGGTAATCTGATGGCAATCGCAAAACGGAAACTGGCCGAGCCAGTGCGGATCGATATCAAGAAGGAAGACACGGTCAAGGTGATCACCGGCCGCGACAAGGGCAAGCAGGGCCGTGTGCTGGCGGTGAATCGCGATACGGGCAAGGTCCTGGTGGAACACGTGATGATGATCAAACGTCACACGCGTCCCAATCCGGGCAAGCAGATCAAGGGGGGCATCGCGGAGCGCGAGAGCCCGATCCAGGCGTCCAACGTGATGTTGGTGTGCCCGGGCTGCCACAAGGCGGTGCGGGTGGCCCACCACATCGACAATGTAGCCGGCGGCAAGGCCCGCCGCGTGCGCGTGTGCCGCAAGTGCGGCCAGACGCTCGACAGGAAGTGAGGATTTCATGGCAGCGCGTTTGAGAGAGAAATACACCAAGACCGTGGTTCCGTCGTTGAGCAAAGAGTTCAACTACAAGAACGTGATGGCGGTCCCGAAGATCGATAAGATCACGGTCAATATCGGGATGGGCGAAGCCACGCAGAACGCCAAACTGATGGATGGCGCGGTCAACGAGCTCACGCAGATCGCGGGACAAAAGCCGGTGATCACCAAGGCGACGAAATCGATCGCCCAGTTCAAGTTGCGCGAAGGCCAGTCGATCGGCTGCATGGTGACGTTGCGCGGCGACCGGATGTACGAATTCTTCGACCGGCTGGTCAACGTGGCGCTGCCCCGCGTGCGCGATTTCCGCGGTTTGAGCACGAAGAGCTTTGACGGGCGGGGGAATTACACGCTGGGTATTAAGGACCAGTTGATTTTCCCGGAGATCGATTACGCCAAGGTGGACAAGACCAAGGGAATGAACATTTCCATCACCACCACGGCCCGCACCGATGCGGAAGGCCTGGCGCTGTTGAAGCAAATGGGTATGCCGTTCCGGGCTGCGTAAGGAGAAGGATTAAGAGATGGCCACAACCGCAAAAATTGCGAAAGACGTAAAGCTGGAAAAGGCCCGCAAGGCCAAAACGCCCAAACTGCAGTGCCGCCACCGGAACCGCTGCTGGCGATGTGGAAGGCCCCGCGCGTTTCTGCGCAAGTTCGGAATTTGCCGCCTCTGCTTCCGCAAGCTCGCCCTGAATGGCGAGATTCCGGGTGTGACCAAGGCTAGCTGGTAGGAAGTGAAGTAGGAGAACTATGACGAGCGATCCAATTGCCGACATGCTGACTCGCGTTCGCAACGCGATCCAGGCCCGCCACCCGAAGGTGGACGTGCCGGCCTCCAAGCTGAAAGCGGAAATCGCGCGCATTCTGAAAGAGGAAGGCTACATTACCAATTTCAAGGTGGCGGAAGAAGGCGCGAAGAAGACCATCAAGATCTATTTGAAGTACGGCGGAAACAACTCGCCGGTGATCTCGGCGATCGAGCGCGTATCGCGCCCGGGCTGCCGGGTGTATGTCGGGCAGACGGACATCCCGCGCGTATTGGGCGGCCTCGGAATCAACATTCTGACGACGCCGAAGGGCGTGATGACGGGCCGCGACGCGCACAAGGAGCACCTGGGCGGAGAGATTCTCTGCCGTGTGTGGTGAGGTTACCGAACTATGTCGAGAATTGGTAAGAAGCCGATCCCGCTGCCGAGCGGCGTGAAAATCACGGTCGGCGAGCAACTGGAAGTCACCGGCCCGAAGGGCAAGTTGATGGTGCCGATTCCGCACGGCATCACGTTTCAGCAGGCCGATGGCAAGCTGGAAGTGAAGCGGTCGGGCGACGAGCACGCGGCGCTGCACGGGCTGACCCGCGCGTTGGCGGCCAATGCCGTGCAAGGCGTCTCGGGCGGGTTCGTGCGCGAACTGGACATCGTCGGCATTGGCTATCGCGCCGATGTCAAAGGTAAGATCGTGACCTTCACGCTGGGCTACTCTCATCCCATCGAGATGATGCTGCCCGACGGTGTGGATCTCAAGATCGACAAACAGACGCACCTGGTGCTGAGCGGGCATGACCGCCAGTTGCTGGGCCAGGTGGCGGCGAACATGCGGGCGCTCCGCAAACCGGATCCCTACAAGAACAAGGGTATCCGTTACACGGGCGAGGCGCTGCGCAAGAAGGTCGGTAAGACCGGGGCGAGTGCCAAATGATCAAAAAGCCTGAAAAGAAAGAAATCCGCAGTCGCATTCATAAGCGCATCCGGCGCAAGCTGTCGGGGACCGCGGCGCGCCCGCGCCTGGCGGTGTTCCGCAGCGTGGCGCATATCTACGCGCAGGTCATCGACGACGTGGCGGGCGCCACGGTGGTTTCGGCCTCGACCGTCGATAAGGCGGGAAAGACGAAGGGCGGCAACGTGGCGGCGGCCAAGGCGATTGGCAAGCTGGTGGCGGAGCGGGCCAAGGAAAAGGGCATCAAGAGCGTGGTCTTCGATCGCGGCGGCTATCAATATCACGGGCGCGTGAAAGCGCTGGCGGATGCGGCGCGCGAAGCGGGACTGGAGTTTTAATTCATGGCTACGATAGTGAAACGCATCGACCCGGCGACGCTGAATCTCAAAGAGCAGGTGGTGGCAATCAACCGCGTCACCAAGGTGGTGAAGGGCGGCAAGAACCTGAGCTTTTCGGCGCTGGTGGTGATCGGCGATCCGCAGGCGAAGGTGGTGGGCTACGGGGTCGGCAAGGCCAAGGAAGTGCCGAGCGCGATTCGCAAGGGGATCGAAGCCGCCAAGAAGAATCTGCGCAAGGTCCACGTGCTGGAAACCACCATCGCCCACCGGGTGCTCGGGCAGTATGCCTCCAGCCAGGTGCTGCTGAAGCCGGCCGCGGCCGGTACCGGTGTGATCGCGGGCGGAGCGGTGCGCGCGGTGATCACGGCGTGCGGCGTGCCCAATGTGCTGACCAAATCCATCGGACGGCGCAACCCGCACAACGTGGTAAAGGCGACCATCGTGGCGCTCGAAGCGCTTCGCGACAAGAACACCGTGGCTGAAATGCGCGGTCTGGCCATCGACAAGTTGTAGAAGGGGTCAAGCTCTATATGGAAGGCATGATCAAGATTAAACTCGTCCGCAGCCCGATCTGCACTCCCGAGAAGCAGAAGCGCGTGGTGAAGGGCCTGGGATTGCGCAAGCTGAACCAGGTGGTGGTGCGGCCGGACACGCCGGTATTCCGCGGCATGGTCAAGAAGGTTCCGCACCTGTTGCAAGTGGTCGAGTAAGGAGACAGATATGAATCTCAGCGGATTAAAACCTCCCGCCGGCCAGGTGAAGCGCAGCAAGCGCATCGGCCGCGGCATGGGCTCGGGGATGGGCAAGACCTCGACGCGCGGCTCCAAGGGGCAGCGCGCCGGCACCGGCTTCAGCCAGAAGCGCGGATTTGAAGGCGGCCAGATGCCGTTGCACCGCCGGCTGCCCAAGCGCGGATTTACCAACATCTTCAAGAAGCAGTTCGCGATTGTCAATCTCGGCAAGCTGGAGAAACTGGAAGGCGACACGTTCAACGTGGACAGTCTGCTGGCGGCGGGCGTGATCCATAAGGTCCACGATGGCCTGAAGATCCTGGGCACCGGTATATTGACGCGCAAAATTACGGTGGAAGCCCACCACTTTTCCAAGTCGGCCCTGGAGAAGATCCAGGCGTCCGGCGGAACGGCGCAGGTGATTGGCGCTAAGAGCGAGTAGCGTTGGGAATCGAAGGGTACCATGAACAAGCTATTTGAAGCGTTCGCGAACATCTTTCGGGTACCGGACCTCCGCAAGCGGCTTTTGTTCGCGTTAGGTTTGCTGGCGGTGTACCGCCTGGGCGGCCACATCCCCACGCCTGGGATCAACATCACGCGCTGGGAGGAGTTCTTTAACTCCAACTCGGGATCGATCTTCGGTTTCTTCGATCTGTTCGCGGGCGGCAACATCCGGCGGCTGACGATTTTTGCTCTAGGGATCATGCCGTACATTACGGCGTCGATCATTCTGCAATTGCTCACGGTAGTCGTCCCCACGCTCGAAAAGTTACAGAAGGAAGGCGAACTGGGCCGCCGCAAGATCACGCAGTGGACGCGCTACCTGACCATCATCCTCTCGGTTCTGCAATCGTTCGGGATCGCGCAGGGCTTGCAGGCGATGCAGCAGGGCATCGTGATCAACCCGGGCATCGGCTTTGTTTCTCTAACCGTCATCTCTCTGACTACCGGCACCGCGTTCATCATGTGGCTGGGCGAGCAGATCAGCGAGCGCGGGATCGGCAACGGCATGTCGCTGATTATCTTCACCGGAATCGTGGTGGGGCTGCCGAACGCCATCGCCAACATTTATCAGCACGTGTTTACCATCCACGACTGGGGCGCCATCACGCTGATCATGCTGATCGCCATGATGATTGCCGTGGTAGCCTTCATCGTCCTGGTGGAGCGCGGCGAGCGCCGGATTCCGGTGCAGTACGCCAAGCGCGTAGTGGGCCGCCGCGTGATGGGCGGGCAATCCACTCACATGCCGCTCAAGGTCAACGCCGGCGGTGTGATTCCGGTCATCTTCGCTTCCTCGATCCTGGCCTTCCCGGCGACGCTGGCGCAGTTCCCCTGGGTAAAGAACATAGCCTGGCTGTCGGCGTCCCTGAAGAGCATCCAGCACGGCGAACCGCTCTACTACTGCCTGTTCGTGGCCGGCATCATCTTCTTCTGTTTCTTCTACGTTTCGATTATTTTCAATCCCAATGAGGCCGCCGACAACATGCGCAAGTATGGCGGCTTCATTCCAGGCATCCGCCCCGGCCGCAATACGGCCGATTACATGAACAACATCCTCACCAAGATTACGGTGGTGGGCGGTATTTATCTGTCGATCCTATGCCTGATTCCGGACATCATGATCTCCGGGATCAAGTTGAACCATCTGCCGTTGCTCGGCAACTGGATCGACCGCGTTTCGCCCCGCTTCATTCTGGAAGGCTTGGGCGTGAATTTCTACTTTGGCGGCACATCTTTGTTGATTGTCGTCGGTGTGGCCATGGATACGATCAACCAGATCGAAGCGCAACTCATCATGCGGCACTATGAAGGGTTCACGCCGCGATCGGGCCGTATTCGTGGGCGCCGCTAGTTCTTATTTTGTGAAGGCCATCGTACTGTTCGGCTCGCCAGGCTCGGGGAAGGGTACACAGGCAAAGATGTTGACGCAATGCCTGATGGTGCCCCATATCTCGACCGGGGACATGCTGAGGGGCCGGATTCGTTCGGGCTCCGAGTCGGAGACGGGGATGGTGGCGACCATGCAATTGGGGGCGCTGGTTCCCGATCTGGTGGTGAATGAGATGGTGAAAGAGCGGCTGAGTGAAGCGGACGCCGCGCGCGGTTTTATTTTGGATGGATACCCGCGGACGCTGGACCAGGCGGGGCACCTGTCGGAGTGGCTGGCGGGGCGGGGAATCCATGAGGTGGTGATCCACCTCGCGGTGGATTATAATGTTATTATTGCCCGTTTGACCGGACGCCGCCAGTGTCCCCGCTGCGGCACTCTGTACAATGTATCCTCGCACCCGCCGCGGGTGGCGGGGGTGTGCGATCTGGACGGGGAGGAACTGGTCGTCCGGGATGACGATAGCGAGGCCGTGATTCGCGGGCGGTTGGACGCGTATGACCGGCAGACGCGGCCGGTGCTGGAGTACTTCCGGGCATCGGGCCACCGGATGGTTGAGGTGGATGCCAGTTGCGATCCGCCGGAGACGTTGCACCGCAAGATTTGCCAGATGATGGAGTCAGCTTGATCGTTCGAAAAACCGCCGCCGAATTAGAGAAGATGCGGCGAAGCGGTCTTCTTGTGTGGCAGGTTCTGCAGAAGCTGAAGGAGATGGCGGTGGAGGGGGTCAGCACGATGGACCTCGAAGTGACCGCCGAGAAGATGATCGCCGATGCCGGAGCGAAGCCCGCATTTAAGGGTTACTACGTGCCGGCGGCGGGCGAGGCTTTCAAGTTTGTGTTGTGTACCTCGGTGAACAACGAGATTGTCCACGGGATGCCGAATGTGAAACGGATCCTCAAAAAGGGCGATATCGTTTCCATCGACACCGGGGTGAAGCTGGACGGGTATTATGGCGATTCGGCCATTACCGTGCCGATCGGTGAGATCAGCGAGCAGACGCGCAAGCTGCTCCAGGTGACGCAGGAATCCCTGGAACTGGCCATCGATCAGGTGCGGCCCGGAAACCGGCTGTTCGACGTGTGCGGTACGGTGGAAAAGTACGTCAGGGGAAACGGGTTTTCGATTGTCCGGGAGTATGTGGGCCACGGTATCGGCACCCAGCTCCACGAGGAACCGCAGGTTCCCAACTACGTGGATCGCAAGAATGAGAATCCGCGGTTGAAGGCGGGGATGGTGTTGGCGGTAGAGCCGATGGTCAACGCCGGCAAGGCGGACGCTGTGGTGTTGAAGGACAAATGGACGGCGGTCACGAAGGATGGCTCGAACTCGGCTCATTTCGAGCATTGCATCGCGGTGACGGAGAACGGACCGTGGGTGCTGACGAGGCCGTAAGCGGGGGCCGGAAGGTAGCGGCCACGGTGGTGGAAGAGCGGCCCAGCGCCATCTACTCGGTGGTGTTGGAAGGGCAGCAAAAGGTTTTGGCCCACCTGGTGGGCGCGGTAAAAAGGAATTTTGTCCGGTTGGTTCCGGGCGATAGGGTCGAGGTGGAGTTATCGCCTCACGATCCGACGCGTGGCAGGATTACGCGAAAGTTATAAGGCGGGGCAGCCCAGCGCGCCCGCCGAGAGGTTTTATGAAGGTACGAGCGTCGGTAAAGAAGATTTGCGACAAGTGCAAGGTGATCCACCGCGAAGGTGTGGTGCGTGTCATTTGCGTCAACCCGAAACACAAACAGAGACAGGGATAAGAGAAGATATATGGCACGTTTAGCCGGTGTGGATTTGCCGCCTGGGAAGAGAGCCGAGATCGGGCTTACGTACATCTACGGCATCGGCCGTACCCGTTCGAAGTCTCTGCTTTACCGGTGCGGGATTGACTTCAATAAGAAGATTCGCGATCTGACGGAAGACGAAGTCAACCATATTCGTACGATTCTGGAAGAAGAGGGCGCGGTCGAAGGCGACCTGCGCAAAGAAATCTCGATGAACATCAAGCGGCACATCGAGATGGGTTCCTACCGCGGATTGCGGCACCGCCGCAGCCTGCCGGTACGCGGGCAGCGCACGCATACCAACGCCCGCACCCGCAAGGGTCCGCGCCGCGGCACCGTTGCGAACAAGAAGAAGGCGACGGGTAAGACATAGGATCGTATGGCAAAAGCACCAGTTAAAGCAGGCAAAGTGGCAGGCAAACCAGCAGCCAAAGCAGGCAAGAAGAAGAGCTTTAAGAAGAAGGAAAAGCGCGTCGTCCACACGGGCATCGTGCACGTCCAGGCCACGTTCAACAACACCATCGTGACCATCAGCGATCAGGAAGGCAACGTGATTTCCTGGTCGAGCGCCGGTTCGCTGGGCTTTCGCGGATCGCGCAAGGGCACTCCCTTCGCCGCCCAGCAGGCGGCCATGACGGCGGCCAACAAGGCTAACGAAAGCGGGCTGCGGGTAGTGGAAGTGCGCGTTTCCGGCCCCGGTTCGGGCCGCGAATCGGCGGTCCGCGCCTTGAGCACCGCCGGTATCGAAGTCCGCGCCATCAAGGATGTGACGCCCATCCCGCACAACGGGTGCCGTCCTCCCAAGAAGCGCAGAGTGTAGAAGCGCTTGCTGACGCGCGCGGCTTGATCGGAGCCGCGACCGTTAGGGAGCGATTATTAAGCGGGACGAAGGCCTGCCATGGCCGTAAACCGCACCTGAGTCAGAAAAAGGTAAGGAGAAAGCAACTTGGCAAGATATATTGGCCCCGTTTGCCGGCAATGCCGGCGCGAGGGCATGAAACTCTACCTCAAAGGCGAGCGCTGCCACAGCGAGAAGTGCGCCATCGAAAAGCGCAACTTCATTCCGGGGCAGCATGGTAAGGACCGCGCCAAGAAGATTGTCGGCTACGGCCTGCAGCTTCGCGAGAAACAGAAAGTCCGCCGCATCTACGGCGTGCTGGAACGCCAGTTCCGCATCACGTTCGAGAAGGCGGCGTTGCAGAAGGGGATCACCGGCGAAAACCTGATGCAGAACCTGGAACGCCGCATGGACAGCGTCATCTTCCGCATGGGTTTCGGCACCAGCCGCGCCCAGGCCCGCCAGGTAGTGCACCACGGTCATATCGACCTCAACGGCCGCAAGTGCAACATTCCCTCCGCGCTGGTCAAAGTGGGCGACGTGATTTCGGTCCGCGAAAGCAGCAAGAACAATGCCACCATTCTGGCCGCCCGCGACGCCACGGCGCACGCGCCGGCGCCGAATTGGATCGATGTGGACCGGGAAGGTTTGAAGGGTCGCATACAGAGCCTGCCGAAGCGCGAGGATTTGGTGCAGATCCAGTTGAACGAGCAGCTCATCGTCGAGTTGTACTCAAAGTAAGCGGACCGGCGCGCTTTGCGCGCCTTCCATGGGGAGTTCCGGAGACGGGGCTCAAGCGAGGATTCTATGTTTAAGGGCTTTCAGAAACCCAAACGTTTGGTTGCCAATACCGAGACGCTTACGGAACGGTATGGTATGTTTACGGCCCAGCCTTTTCAGCGCGGGTTCGGCACCACCATCGGCAACAGTCTGCGCCGCGTGCTGCTGAGTTCGATTGAAGGCGCGGCCATCACGGCGGTTCGTATCGAAGGCGTGGAACACGAATTCAGCCCGATTCCGGGCGTAGTCGAGGACGCCACCGATATCATTTTGAACCTGAAGCAGATTCCCTTCAAAATCATGGGCGACGGCGTGAAAACCGTTCGCCTGAGTGTGGACCAGCATGGCGACGTGCGCAGCGGACAGATTGAAACCGACGCGGACGTGGAAGTGCTGGACCGCGACGTCCACGTGGCCACGGTGAGCGAAGGCGGCAGGCTTTCCATCGAAATGCGCCTGAAGGTGGGGCGCGGTTACGTGAGCGCGGACAAAAACTTCGACGAGGATCTGGCGCTGGGTTACATTCCGATCGATTCGGTGCACTCGCCCGTACGCAAGTGCAATTTCAGTGTGGAAGCGGCGCGCCTCGGCCAAATGACCGATTACGACAAGCTGACCCTGGAGGTCTGGACCAACGGCGCGGTTTCGCCGCAGGATTCCATCGGCTACGCCGCGAAGTTGTTGAAGGATCACATGACGATCTTCATCAACTTCGAGGAAGTGGCGGAGCAGACCGAGGAAGTCAGCGAGCGCGGCATGGACAAGATCAACGAAGTCCTCAACCGCTCCGTGGAAGAACTGGAATTGAGCGTTCGCTCCTACAACTGCCTGAAGAACGCCAACATCCAGAGCATCGGGGAACTGGTGCAAAAGACCGAAGCCGAAATGCTGCGCACCAAGAATTTCGGCCGCAAGTCGCTCAACGAAATCAAGGAAATCCTGGCGAATATGGGCCTCGGCCTGGGCATGCGCATCGATCAGCACGGCCGGCTGGTAGCGCCGCCTCCGCAGGCCGGCGGCGTGACCGACTACGGCCCCGAGGACGAAGGCCAGCCGGAGCTGGGGGAGTAGCGCATGAGACACAAGTACGCTGGATATAAACTAAAGCGGACCACGAGCGGCCGCGATGCGCTCTTGCGCAATCTCGCCACGAGCATCATCGAAGCCGAGCGCGTGGTCACCACGGTTCCGAAGGCGAAGGCCGTTCGGCCGCTGGTGGAACACATGATCACGCTGGCCAAGACGGATACGCTGCACTCGCGCCGTCAGGCGGCCATGGTGCTGCGCACGCCGGATTCCGTCAAGAAGTTGTTCGATACGCTGGGCACCCGGTTCGGACAGCGCAATGGCGGCTATACCCGCATCGTACGCCTCGGACCCCGTAAGGGCGATGGCGCCGAGCAGGCGATGATCGAACTGGTGGGCAGCGAGCTGGTGAAGCGCGCGGCCGACCGGGCCAAGCGCCGCGAGGAGCGTTTGAAAGCGGCGCGCGAAGGCCGCGATCACGAAGAGCCGGAAGAAGAGAAGTAGCGGTTCCTACGGGGGAGGGGCGCCAGCCCTTCCCCCGCTATTCACCTCTTGCCTCCTGTTTTCCTCCTCTTCTCCCTCAGCGCTTTTCCTTTCCGTTTCGAACTCAATCAGGGACAGTTATCTGCCGCGTGCGCCCCTCTTTCTTCCTCAGCCCCTCATTCGTGGCGCAGCGCATTGGTCGGGTCGAGCCGCGCGGCGCGGCGGGCGGGGAGGTAGCACGCGACTAGGGCCACCACGGCCAGCAGCACGGTCGTAGCGGCGAGGA
>JADGNS010000010.1 GCA_017883355.1 Candidatus Solibacter sp. | reverse complement strand
AAGTGGTGTCCTACCCCGACGAGGACGCTCTCGTCGGCCTGCTCGACCAGAAGGTGATTGCGCCCGCCGAAGCGATGTCGATCCGACAGAGAACCCAGCGGCCCGAGAGCGGCGCTGAACGGTAAAGAACCGCAAAAGGAAATCTATGTTGCATTCGTTTGATAAGACGCGATTCAACGGTCTTATTTCTTGGAGCCTCCTTCTTACCTTGCTGTTTTGTACGCCGAGTTATGCCTTGGCTGCGAATTCGGGGCGGCAGTTGTTCAACATTGCCGATTACGGTGCCAGGAAGGATGGCTCGGCGCCTGCGACAGACGCTTTCCGGCAAGCCATCCAAGCCGCGAAAGCAGTTGGAGGCGGCACCATCTATGTGCCTCCGGGTAAGTACACCTCCGGGCCCATCGAGTTATTCAGTAACATGACCCTGGATATCGATGCCGGAGCGACCATAGCGTTTCCCGTAGCTCCGCTGCCGTTCACCAAGAGCAGGTATTTGGGCGTTGAAACCTTGGCTCCGATGCCGCTCGTTGGGGGCCACGATGTGGAGAACGTCACGGTTACCGGACGCGGCATTCTCACCACGGGCGATTATGAGGCGTGGCGGAAGGCCTACAAAGACGCCTATGAAGAGTACCTGAAGGCGCGCAAAGGCGTGATTTCCACAGGTGGCGACGAATCCGGCAGTGCCAACGGTCCGCATTGGGATCACCTCCTGAAAGCGCTGGAAGACCGGCAACCGGTCTCCGAGACAGAATACCGCGAAGCCGCGGCGGAGCTGCGTCCCTCATTTATCTGTTTCATGAATGCCAGGAATGTGCTGGTGGAAGGCGTGCGTATCATAGGCGCGCCTATGTTTGTCGTCCACCTCCTCTATTCGGAGAACGCGACCGTCCGCAACGTCATGATTCAGACTTATCCGGGCCCGCATGCCAACGGCATCGTGGTGGATTCCAGCCGCTTTGTCCGCATTTCCGATAGCTATGTCGATACCGGCGACGACGGTATTGTCCTTAAGTCCGGAAAAGATGCCGACGGACTGCGGGTGAATCGGCCTACCGAGCATGTGACCATCACCAACTGCACGGTGCACCACGCCCACGGCGCGGTGGTGATCGGCAGCGAGACGGCCGGCGGCATCCGGAATGTTGTGGCCAGTAACATCACCGCGGTCGACACGGAAAACGGTATCCGGATCAAGAGCCGCCGCGGGCGTGGCGGTGTGGTCCAGGACGCCCGCTTCGACAACTGGACCATGGAGAACGTCGGTGTCGGTATCGTGGTCACGAGCTACTACATCATGGGAGGCGAAACCGCCACCAAAGAGGAGCCCGTCTCCGAACGTACGCCGGTGTTTCGCAATATCGCGGTCAGTAATGTCACCATAAACGGCGCCAAGAAGGTGATTGAGATCGATGGACTGCCCGAGATGCCCATCACGGCACTCCGTTTGACGGATGTTGTCGGTTCCGGCAAGGTGGGGCTTACCGCACGCTATACCGACGCGCTGGAATTGCACCACGTGCAACTGAATGCCGACCGCGGTCCGGTCTTCGGAATTGAAGCCGCCTCCAACCTGGAGCTCGATGGTTTGACGACCAGGAAACCGATTGCCGGGTCGCCCGTGCTGCGGCTGACACAAACTCCAGGAGCGGTACTGCGGAACAGCCGCGCCTTTCCCGGTACGGAGACATTTCTTTCCGCCGGTCCGGGGGAATTGAAGTCCTTCCACCTGGCGGGCAATGTACTGGACAACGCCAGGACTCCTACGGAAGAGCGCTAGACAGTGCTGGGCGAGTAATTCCGGCCGGCCGGCGTAACCAAATGGCCGAGCGGCAGTATATATACCAGGAGGCGACCATGCCCGATACCCGTCGTTTGCCCGCACTGGACAGCGTCCTGCAGGACTTGCGCTACACGTTTCGCACGCTGCGCCGCGACTCGGGATTCACCACCTTCGCCATCCTGATCGTCGGACTCGGCATCGGCGCCAGCGCGACGGTGTTCAGCGTGGTCAACACCCTTCTGCTCCGCCCGCTGCCGTTCCGCGACCCGGACCGCCTGGTCTGGATCGCCAACCACGACACCAGCGGCCTCTCGGGCCAGACCACCCAGGTGGGCCATCTGCTGGACCTCCGGGAACGCAACCGCTCCTTTTCCGACCTGGCCGGCTACTTCGCTTTTTACGGCGTCGGCGACAATCTGCTGAGCGGCCACGGCGAACCGGAGCGGCTCAGCGGGGTCCCGGTGACCGAGAATTTCTTCCAGGTGCTGGGGATTCAACCGCAGCTCGGCAGACTGTTTACCGCGGAGGAATGCAAATGGCACGGTCCCAAGGCCGTGCTGTTGAGCCATGGCCTGTGGGAGAGGAGGTTCGGTTCCGATGCCGCTCTCGTCGGCCGCACGCTCACCATCAACGAGGAGCCGGTCACCGTGGCCGGTGTTCTACCGGCCTCGTTCGATTTGGCCTCTGTCTTCGCCCCCGGCAGCCACTTCGATCTGTATTTTCCGTTCCCACTGAGCAATGAGACGAACCGGCAGGGGAACACCATGGCGATTGTCGGCCGGTTGAAGCCTGGCGTGGCGATCGGCAGCGCTCAGGCCGAGTTGAAGATCCTGGCCGGGCAGATCACGCGCGCTCATCCGGAGCGCAACGATTTTGAAGGCAAGATCACCCCCCTGGCGGAACACGTGAGCGGCCGTATCCGCCCGGCGCTCGTGGTGCTGGCCTGCGCGGTCGGAGTGGTGATGTTGATTGTCTGTGCCAACCTCTCCAACCTGCTGCTCTCCCGGACGGCCACGCGGCAGAAAGAGATTGCCATCCGCGTGGCGCTGGGGGCGGGGCGGCGGCGTCTGATCCGCCAGATGCTGACCGAAGGTGTCGCCCTATCCTGCTGCGGCGCGGCGCTGGGCGTGATGCTGGCTGCCGGAGCCACGCACGTATTGGCGCGCATCGAGGCTGTCAGCATCCCGCTGCTCGGCAACGTCCGCACCGACTTCACGGTCCTGGGCTTCTGTCTGCTCGCGGCCGTGCTCACCGGCGTGGTCTTTGGACTGGCCCCCGCACTCCAGGTCCCCGCCAGCGCTCTGCACGACGTGCTGAAGGACACGGCACGCGGTTCCACGGCGGGCCAGGGACGGAACTGGATTCGCGGTGGGTTGGTGGTTGCGGAGATCGCCTTTGCCTGCGTCCTGCTGGTGAGCGCGGGCTTGCTGGTCCGCAGCTTTCTGCGCGTGCTCCAGGTGAACCTGGGCTTCCGGCCGGAACAGGCCGCCACGGTTCGCGTGGATCCGGACGCGCGTTACGCGACCCAGGCGCAACAGAATGCGTACTTCGACGAAGTGCTGCGGCGGGTGCGGGATATTCCGGGCGTCGCGGCCGCCGGATTGACCGATTCGCTCCCGCTGGGGAAAAACCGCAGTTGGGGCGCGCCTGCGAAGGGACAGGTATACCCGCGGGGTAAGTTTCCCAACGCGTTTGTGCGCGTGGTGAGCGATGGCTACTCGAAAGCCCTGGGCATCGCGCTGATCGACGGGCGCGATATCTCCGAGAGAGATACACCTTCGGTCGAACCCGTGATCGTCATCAACCAGACCATGGCGCGCACCCTGTGGCCCGGGCAAAATGCCATCGGTCAACTGATGCGGGCGTGCGGCGAGCGCCGTGTGGTGGGTGTGGTGGGCGACGTCCGCCACCTCGCGCTCGAGCAGGCTTCGGGAATGGAAATGTACCTGCCCATGCGGCAATGCCGCGACATTTCCTCCGTGGACCTGGTGGTGCGGAGTTCACTGCCCCCGGGGGAACTCGCCGCCAGTGTCCGCGCGGCCCTCAAACCGATCGTTCCGAACCTTCCTGGAAAGGACTTCCGCGTCCTCCAGCAACTGGTGGATAAAGCCGTCTCGCCGAGACGCTTCGTGGTGCTGCTACTCGGCGGATTTGCGGTGTTCGCGCTGCTTCTCGCGTCGCTCGGAATCTACGGCGTGGTCTCCTACGGGGTGAACCAGCGCACGCAGGAAATCGGCATTCGCATGGCGCTGGGCGCTTCCGCATCCCGCCTTCAGGCCGGGATTATCGGGCAGACGCTGGGTCTTGCCGCGGCGGGAATCCTGATCGGCGCGGTGGCCTCCCGGCTGCTGGCGCGAGCGCTCGGCGGAATGCTCTTCGGCGTGACGGCCAGCGATCCGCTGACGTTTGTGGGCATGCCCGTGGTGCTTACCCTGGTAGCTGTGGCTGCCGGCTATCTCCCCGCTCGCCGCGCCTCGCGGATCGATCCGTCGATCGCGCTGCGCGCCAACTGAGGTTCCCTCCGCACATCCCGCCGCGGCCAGACGGTCCGGCGGCCGTCCACCCGCCGGCGGTGGGTGTAATAGAAGTCCCCGGCGGCCCCTAATGGAATCGCCCGGCCCGTCCGATATGTCAATTGATGTCGAAAGCGACTGGTTTCGTTCTGCTGCTCCTCGCTGCCGTTGCGCTTGCGCCTGGCCAAACCCCGGATCCCGCGGCCGACAGCATTGCGGAGTTGCAGCGGATGATGGCGGTCCAGGTGCAAACGGCTGCGCTGCGCAAACAGTCCCTGCAGGACGCGCCGGCCAGCGTCACGGTGATTACCGCTGAGGACATTCGGCGTTACGGGTACCGCACGCTGGCGGAGGCGCTTTCCAATGTGCGGGGCTTCTACACGATCTCCGATGGCGCTTTTCGCTATGCCGGGGTGCGCGGGTTTTCGCTGCTCGGCGATTACAACGTGCGCTTCCTGGTCCTGCTCAACGGCCACCAGCTCACGGACAATGTGTATTCGGCCATGTACTATTTTGGCCAGGACTTCCCGTTGGATATGGATCTGGTGGAACAGATCGAGATCGTGCGCGGCCCGTCTTCGGCCCTCTACGGAAGCAACGGCCTGTTTGCGACGGTGAATGTGATCACCAGGACCCCCGCCAACGCGGCGCGTGGGCGCGTGAGCGCGGAGGTGGGTTCGTTCGGCTCGCAGAAGGTGACGGCGTCGTCTTCGTTCAGCCTCGGGCGCGGCGCCAAGGTGCTGATTTCCGTTTCCGGCGAGCACTCCGGAGGCCGCACGGTCGATTTTCCCGAGCTGGCGCAGACTGGCTTCGCGCCCAGTGGAACCGCTCACGCCGAAGCCGAACTCGGCTATCATACCTTCGCCAACCTGGTCTGGAAGAACTGGACCATCACCGCCTTGTTTGGCCAGCACAAGGCCATCGCCCCGACCGCCTGGTATGGTGCGGGCATGGGAGACACCGGGACCAGCGACCTGGAATCGCGGGATTTTGTGGAAGCCGCCTGGAACCGGCCGGTCGGCAAAGCCGGCGAGGTTCGATGGCGCACGTACTACGACCGTTATCGATACGACGGAGTCTATGCCTACTCGGATCCATCGTATCGGAACTACGACGGCGCGCTCGGCGATTGGCTCGGCAGCCAGTTCGTCTATCAGTCGCGCAGAGAACGCCTGGGCATCGTGACGGTTGGTGGAGAGGGGAACGTAGATCTCCGCAATATTCAGTACAGCTTCGACATCATCGCGACAGCGGAGGGCTCTACACGGAAGGACTGGTTCCGTATCAGCCATCGCCGCACATCCGGGGGGATCTTCGTGCAGGATGAGCTCAAACTCTCCCCTGCCTGGACCGCGTATGTGGGCGGGCGCATCGATCGGAGCTCCAGCGACCCTGCCTTCTTTTCGCCCCGCGCCATGCTGGTGCACACCCGGCGCGGGAGTAGCTACAAACTGATGTATGGGAGAGCATTCCGCAACCCGTCCACCTTCGAGCGGTATTGGGAACCGAACCCCGCGCTGAAGGCGGAGCGAATCAGTACCGTGGAGTTCGCCAGAGAACAGAGCCTTCACAAACGGGTCAACCTGATCACGTCGGTGTTCCGCTACGGCCTGACGAACCTCATAGAGGGCGTTCCAGTCAGCGAGGACACGTTGCAGTATCGCAACACGTGGCGGGCGACCGCGGTGGGCGTGGAAGCGGAGCTGAACGGCCATCCGTTGGACTGGCTGGAGACCGTTGGCAGCTTTTCGGTTCAACGGACCCGCGGGATCGATGACCGGCAGCATTTGCAGAACTCGCCCGCCCGCCTGGCTCAGTTCAGAGCGTCCGTGCCCCTGTGGCGGCAGCGGCTGCTGGTGAGTGGCGCGGCGCGGTATGTAGGCTCCCGGCTCAGCGCCTATGCGGAACGGGTTCCGGCTGTCGCGCTGGCGGATCTGACGGTCACGGCGCAGCGGCTGCATCCTCGCCTGGACATCCAATTCGGTGTTCGCAATTTGCTGAATCGGCCCTATTCGGACCCGCTGAGTCCTGAGCACACTCCCCATTTCCTGCCCGGGGCGGGCCGGAACGTCTACCTCAGATTGATCTGGCGCAATGAATGACCACACCAAGCGCTTGCAGTTGCGGAAGGCGCGCGATGGTTTGCGCGTCACAAGCCAGGTGGTGGCCGTGTTTGCATCCGGTCTGATGATGGTTTGCCGCGCGCTGCCCGGCGCGGCCGCGACGGAGAATGCGCCCGCCGGGGATCTCGATGTGAAAGCGGCGTTTGTGCTGAATTTCATCCGCCTGGTCAACTGGTCGAGCGTTCCGGGGGAACAAAACAGCAGGGAATTGGTGGTCTGCGCCTGTTCCAAAAGCGATTTTTTCGCCGCCGTGCGGAGTGTTGCGGAGGGCAAGACCGTTGGGAGCCGATCGATCGTTTTCAAGATTGAGCCCCTCCCCGATATCCAGCGATGCCGGGTCCTGCTGGTGGATCGGGCGCACTACCAATCTGCCCGGCAGGTGTTGGCGGCGATCAGAGACGCTCCGATCCTCACGGTTGGAAACGGTCCCGGTCTGCTGGATGCCGGCGGCATGTTCGAGCTGATCGTGCAAGACAGGAAGGTGCAGTTCGATGTCGGCCTGGAGGCCATCCGGCGGAGCGGATTGGATATCAGCGCGCGACTGCTTCACCTCTCGCACAATCTCCGGACAGGTGGCGCCAGTGGTAACTGAACGGTTCTTCGGGCTGGAACGGTTGTCGTTGCGGCACAAGCTGATCACGGTGGCGTTGATCACCGGCCTCATCGCTGTCGGATGCACCGCCATCGGCCTGATTACGTATGAGTTGCTGTGGTTCCGCGGCCAACTCGCCAGCCGTGCCGCCACCACAAGCGACATCCTCGGCAGTAACACGGCCGTGTCTCTGGCCTTCGAAAACCGGACCGACGTGAATCAGAGCCTTTCCGCGCTGGCGAGCGACGCCTCGGTCATGCGCGCTTATGTCTTCAATGCGCGCAAGCAACTGATTGCAGCTTATGCCAGGCGCGGCGTTCCCCCGGCGGGGAAGCTTCCGGCCACTCCCGAAGAGGCCGCGGGCCACCCGCATGGAATTGCCGTGCTCCGACCGATTCGTCTGGACCGCGAGCTCGTCGGGTACATCGGCATCGAATCCGACCTGTCTCCGTTCTATGCCCGCGCCCTGTCCTATTCGGCCATTACGAGTGCCCTGGTGTTGTTCTCCCTGGCCGTGGCCTTTCTGGCATCGCGGCGCATGCAGGGGACCATTTCCGGCCCCCTGCTGCGGCTGGAGGCCGCGGCCCGGCACGTTTCGGTTCACCGCGACTACTCCTTGCGCCTGGACAGCGGCACCAGGGATGAGATCGGCGCGGTGATCGCCGCATTCAACGAAATGCTGGGGGAAATACAGGTTCGAGACCGTCGCTTGTCGGAGTGGGGTGAGGAGCTCGAGACCACGGTACGGGATCGAACGCATGCCCTGGTGGAGGCCAATCGGAACCTCGCCGGGGCCAAGGAGAAGGCCGAACAGGCGGCCCGGGCCAAGAGCGAGTTTCTGGCGATCATGAGCCACGAGATCCGCACGCCGATGAATGGCGTCATCGGCATGACGGGTCTGTTACTCGACACGAAACTCTCCGGAGATCAACGCGAGTATGCGGAAACCCTGCGGCGGAGCGGCGAGGGGTTGCTCAGCATCGTGAACGATATCCTCGATTTCTCCAAGATCGATGCGGGCCGGCTGGACCTGGAGACGGTACCGTTCGCACTGGCGGCCGTAATCGACGAGACCATTGACCTGGTGGGCGAAAGCGCTCGCCGCAAAGCGCTGCGACTATCGACAAGCGTCACGGAAAGGCTGCCGCGGACTGTCTTGGGCGATCCTGGACGCCTTCGACAGGTGTTACTGAATCTGCTCGCCAACGCGGTGAAGTTCACCGAAACAGGAGAAGTTCGGCTTGAGGCGCATACGGAGCGCACGGAGGGCGACACCATCACCGTCCGGATGCAGGTCAGCGATTCCGGAATCGGCATTCCCCTGGAAGTGCAGGCCAACCTGTTTGAAGCGTTTACCCAGGCGGACTCCTCGACGACGCGGCGTTTCGGCGGGACCGGCCTCGGTCTGGCGATCTGCAAGCGGCTGATCGGCGCCATGGGAGGGAGCATCGGCGTGAACAGCCAGCCCGGACGTGGCTCGACGTTCTGGTTCTCGATTCCCTACAAGCTGCCTGTTGAGAACCGTGGAGTGCCGGTGTCTCCCTCCGTTCCTGCCGCCCTCCCGGCGGAATCCTCGATTCGCACGCTTGCCACCGCCATCGGGGATGAACTCCCCGAACGCGACACGGACCACAGGCCTGCGATGAGCATACTGATCGTCGAAGACAATGGCATCAATCAGAAGCTTATGCATTTTTTGCTCAAGCGGTTGGGATATCCGGCGTACATGGTATCCAACGGGAGAGAAGCGGTGGAAGCAGCGCAGGCCACTCCCTACGACTTGATCCTGATGGACTGCCAGATGCCCGAGATGGACGGCTACGAGGCTACCGCCAGCATCCGGGCTTCGGAGAAGGACGGACGGCGCGCCCGCATCATCGCACTTACCGCTGACGTGCTCACGGGAGTTCGGGACCGGTGCCTGGCATGCGGTATGGACGATTATCTCGCGAAGCCGATCCGGGCCGGAGACCTGGCGCGGAAGCTCGAGGAATGTGCCGCAAGCCTAACGGTGGACCGCTCCGTCGATGCCAGAGAGCCGGTTGCGGCGTCCGACGTGGCGGAACACGCGCGCGCTGCACAGGAGGAACTCTCCTGATTTCTAACTCGAATACACGGCCACCCGCGCCACCGTGCGGAACCCCATCCGCTCGTAGAGCTTAAGGCCGGCCGGTGTGGATTGCAGAATCACCCGCTCCATGCCGTGTTCCCTGGCCGCCTCGGCGAGCGCGTGGCGCATCACCGCCTCGCCGAAGCCGTGCCGCCGGGAACCCGGCAGCGTCGCCACGTTGTAGACGCCGATCACCCCGGCGCCGCGCACCAGCGACGTGGTCGAGACCGGATCGTCATCCACGTACCCCACGAAGCTGATAAAACGGTCCCACACCGACTCGTTATCGAACACTTCGCGGAACCAGGTAAGCGGCACGTGAAAGCAGACCGAGCCGATCTCGCAGAACGCATCCCACGTAGCCGCGCCGCGCACGCGCCGCACTTCGATGCGCGGCAGGGGCCTCACGGGCGGCAGAATACGATCGGCGATCATGCCGGGCAGCTCGGTGGAAAGGCGCAGACCGTAGTGCTCGAACCAGCGGCGCGACCGCTTGCGCGCCGGTTGATCGATCCAGTCTTCACACACCCAGTAGGCCCACTCCTGGCCGCGCTCGTCGAAGTGCGCGACGGGCAGCCGGATGCGCTGCTTCAATTCGGTCTCGTTCGCCACCGGACCGGACAGGAAGGCGGTATTGAACATCTGGAAGGTCACGCCGGCCGAGGCAATGCTCACGCCGTGCAGTTCGCGCAATTCGCCGCCGCCGCGGCTATGCGCGATCACGCGAAACGATTCCCGCAGATTGTCGGCGACGAGAGAGAACTCCACGGTTCCAGTATCGCCCACACACCCCACGGCGGCCCAATGGCGTCCGAGCTTCGCTTTGATGCACAAGGCGGAGCCTTATGCCACCTTATGCCACCTTGAGCGGATATCCCGATTCTGCTATCCTCAATAGGTTGAATTCATAACAACATAGCTATCCCGGCGTGCTGCCGGGCCTGCCTTGAGAGGTTCATATGTCAGGCCATTCCAAATGGGCAACCATTAAACACAAAAAGGCGGCCACGGACGCCAAGCGCGGGAAGAGTTTCACGCGTATTATCAAGGAAATTACCATCGCCGCCCGCAGCGGCGGCGACCCCGATGGCAACCCCCGTCTGCGCACCGCCATCCTCGCGGCCAAGGCCGCGTCCATGCCTTCCGACAACATCAAGAAAGCCGTCATGCGCGGCACCGGCGAACTGGAAGGCGGCATGATCGAAGAGGTCATGTTCGAAGGCTACGGCCCCGGCGGCGCAGCCGTGCTGGTGAACGTGGCCACCGACAACCGCAATCGCACCGTCAGCGATATCCGCCACGCGTTCTCCAAGAACGGTGGAAACATGGGCGAGCAGGGCAGTGTCGCGTGGATGTTCGAACGGCGCAGCCAGATCTTCGTCCCGGGCAACAAGGCCACCGAAGACCAGTTGATGGACATCATTCTGGATGCCGGGGCCGACGATCTGCGCAATCTTGGCGACCAGTGGGAGATCCTCTCCGATCCGGCGAGTCACGAAAGCGTGCTCAAGGTGCTGGAGACCAACCACATTCCCCACGAGGATGCCACCATCGCCTGGGTTCCCAAGAACCTGATCAAGCTGGAGGGCAAGAACGCCAGCGGTATGCTCCGTTTGCAGGATGCGCTGGAAGATCACGACGACGTGCAGAGCGTCTACTCCAACTTCGATATCGACGAGAAGGAGTTGGAGGCGCTGTCGCAGTAAGGTGCGCGTCCTCGGCATCGATTGCGGCTCGCAACGCACCGGTTACGGCGTAATCGACAGCGACGGGGCGGACCACCGGATGGTAGTGGCGGGGGTGATTTGTACCAGCCCCAAGTGGCCCTTTGAAAAGCGGCTGCTGGAGATTGCCAACGGTCTGCGTAGTTTGATTCGGGAGCACCATCCCGAATTCGGAGCGGTGGAGGAAGTCTTCCACGCGGCCAACGCCAAAACGGCGTTGAAGCTGGCGCACGTTCGAGGGGTCGCCCTGCTGGCCATCGCGGAAGCAGGGGTGGGCTTTGCGGAGTATTCTCCGCTGGAAGTTAAAATGAGTGTAGTGGGGTATGGCCGGGCTGAGAAGAGCCAGGTCCAGGTGATGGTACGGTCTTTGCTGCACCTGTCCGAGGCGATCGCCAGTGAAGACGCGTCCGACGCGCTGGCCATCGCCATCTGCCATGCCACGCACGAAGCCACCAGCCGGAGGCTGGCCTAGCAGGTGAGTATGAAGTGGTTGTTGATTCTGCTGTTCGCCGGCTCGCTCGTTGCGCAGGATGCGCAGCGGTTCTTTTATTCCAAATCCTTTCCGGGGAGCATTCCCGCCTACGTGCAGGTGACTCTCGAGAAGAATGGCGAGGCAGTGTACCGCGAAGCTCCGGATGACGACCTGCCGCTGCTGTTCAAACTCACCGATGCCGAGACCACCGAGGTCTACTCGCTGGTGGAGAAGCTCGATCGTTTCAAGCGCCCCATCGAATCCGGACTGAAAGTGGCGTTCATGGGCACCAAGACCTTCCGCCTGGAAAAGGGCGCGGAAAAGACCGAAGTGCAGTTCAACTACTCGGAGGACGCGAACGCCAAGTTACTGTGGGAGTGGTGCGAGCGGATGACCGAATCGGCCGAGCACCGCATCGCGCTGGACCGCGCCGCCAAATACGACAAACTGGGCGTGGTCAAGGCGCTGAATCTGCTAGGCTCCGCCATCGAGCGCAAACGGGTGGTGGGACTGGAGCAGTACCTGCCCACGTTGGACCGCATCATCAAGAACGAAAGCTACATGCACACGGCGCGGGCGCGGGCCTCGGAGATCGCCGAGTTCATCCGCGCCGGCGCGCCCGCTGCGCAGTAGACGCAACTGTCCCTTCAACGCAGAGGCGCAGAGACAAGCGCGGAGAAGCAAAAAGCGCGATGGAAGCAGTGGGCATTGCCATTGCTTCCTCAGCGCTGCCGGGTTGAACTTGCTTGGTTTTCTCTGCGCTTTCCTCTGTGTTCTCTGCGCCTCTGCGTTGAACTGACGTCCTCTACTTCAATATCCTTATCGGGCCGTTGGAGGTGCTCAGGTCGATGAGCGGGCCGCCGTTGCCGATGCTGCCTTCGATGTGATGCTTGGCGATTTCGCCGCGCAGGCGCATCTCGAAATCGGAGGAGATGGACGCATTGCTCGTCCCGGCCGACAGTCGCGCGTTGACTTCCCCGGGCAGGTGTAGCGTGATCCCGCTATTGCTGGTGTGAGCGCGCACCGCGCTCTGCGTGTTGGGAGGCAGCGTGAGATCGATTCCACCATTGGAACTGTCCACCCGCACCGTGCCATCCACTTTTTCCAGCGCGGCATGGATGCTGCTGTTGGTTGTGGTGGCTTCGAACGCGCCCCGGATGCCCTCCGCGCGGATGTGCCCGTTGGAGGTGTGCACTGCCACCGCGCCGTCAATGTCCTGCAACTCCACCGGTCCGTTGCTGGTTTCGGCAGTCAAAGTACCCTTCAAGCGGCTCACCTCGACGTGGCCGTTAGAGGTCTTGAGACGCGCGGGTCCGGCGCCATCGGCGATGCGGATGGCTCCGTTGGAGGTGGTCAAATGGTCCATCACCACGCCGTGCGGCACCTTGATGGCGAACCTGGCGCCGTAGTTCCCGTGCCGCATACTGGGCCGGATGGCGCGCACCGAGACCGAATCCGCGCTGTGATCCACCTCGATTTTCAGATCGTGGGTGTCCTCCTGGGTACGGGCGTACTTGGTGCCGCTGATATCGACGGTTTCCTGGTCCCACACCGAGACCTCCACGGAGCCGTTGAAGCTCTCCACGTTGAGGCGGCCGCCGGCCTTCAACGGGTAACTGAAGTGGAAATCCTCGTGATACCGCTCGAAACCGCCGAAGTCCTCGATGTCGCAGCCGGCGAGCACGACGAGACCGGCGGCGATTGCCGGAAGAATGAGCTTGGCGCGCATAATTTGCCCTCGATCACCTTATTACGCTCGAAGGCTCCGATTTGTTTCACGATTTTGCGTCCACCAGGCGAATCATGCTGATGTTGACGGTGAAAGTGCGGTCGTCGTCGGGCACGGTCCACTCGGGCGCGGCGGCGATCTCGATGTTGTAGGTTTCCGCTTCGGGAAGATCCGCCTCGATGATGAACAATCCAACGCGCTCTAGCGCGTGCTGTGCCACGCGCACGCCGTTGGCCCGGATTTCCACCATCGGCCGGCCTTTGGTGAAATGGGCCTGGTGGGCAAAGCCGCGAATGCGCAGTCTTTGCGGCACAGCGTGGGCGCGATGGAGCACGGCGGTCGCCCGCGGGCCCATCCAGCGGAATTTGTTGCCGTAGTCGCCCTCCAACTCGTACCATCCGTCGCCCAGACGGGCGGTGTGGCTGGGGAGGGAGAAATCGATCACGTCGGCGCGGTCGCCGGGATAGAGTTCGGCGCGCAGGGCGGCGGGCAGCAGACTGTACACTCCACCCTCGTTGGGTGCGCGATAGCCGCAGGCGCAGAACAGGGTATCGGCGGCGTCGCGGCCGAGATCGCCGTGGCAATCCGGGCAGCGGAGGAGGGTCTCGAAACGACTGAGGCCGCCCAGCGGCGGAGCGGCGCCGGCTTTCCTGCACAGGGCGGTCAGGCTTCCGCCGAGCAGGAGCGCGGCGCGCCGTTCGTTTCGCGCGGCGCGTTTGACCACTCGTTCGCCCCAACCACGCTCGGGAACCGAGGTCAGATAGCGGTGTTCGGCAAAGTGTCTGGCGATCAGGCGGTGCCAGTCGCTGAAGTACATCTTGTGGTTCTGGCGTATGCCGAAACTCTCTTCCTGTTCGGCGCCGATGACGTCGCGCGCCAGAAAGCCAAGCAGTCCCCAGGCGAACAGCTTGCGCTCCCACGGCTTCATGCGGTCCTGGTAGGGGGCGCGGTAAAGGCGCAGGGTGAGCAGGCGGCGCAGCGGTTCCTCGGTGAAGAGAAAGACGCCGCCGGGAGCCAACACGCGCTTGACTTCGAGGAAGACGCTTTCGATGTTCATGAACTGGCTGAGCATCTGGCAGGCCATCACGAATTGGATGGATCCATCGCGGAAGGGGAGATTGACGGCGTCGCCGGCCACGCGGATGGGGGCGCGGGAAAGCTGCCATCGATCCATCAGGGCGACGCCGTGGCGCAGGGCGTCGGCGGAGAGATCGAGGGCGAAGCCATCGCAGGCGAACTGGTTGGCCAGCATGTAGCTGGTGTGCCCGGCGTTGGCGCCGATCTCCAGGAATGGAGTCATGGGCCCGATGAACTCGCGGTGGGCTTGGAGGATGGCAGCGCGGCGGACGTTCTCGTTCAGGTAGTGGGCGATGACGCGATCGGTGTCGCCCAACGACGCGAAGTTGTGAAACTCCACCTGGGAGCGCTTCACGGAGAACGATTGGGCGTCGATTGGCGAGGGCAAACTCCTATTTTACCGCGCGGGCGTACTCTGGAGTACAATCGGTCCTATCATGACTCCTGAACTTCTACCGGAATCGGAGCCCCAGCCCAAGGGTCTGGGAGAGGCCTCCCGACTGACCGGCGTGTTCTTCGAACCCGCCAAGACGTTTGCGGATGTGGCGGAGCGCCCCGGCTTTTGGGTGCCGCTGATCCTGATCATGGTTTTTGCCTTGTGTTACATGGTGCTGTACGGGCAGCACGTGGGCTGGGAGCGCATGATCCGCCACCAGATCGAGACCAGCTCGCGCGCCGCGCAGTTATCGCCGGAACAGCGGGAGGCGCAGATTCAGATGAGTGCGAAGATCGCACCCATCGGCGGATACGTGGGCGTGCTGCTGGGCGTCCCGCTGGGAACGCTGATCTGGGCGGCGGTACTGCTGGGAATCGTGAAAGGACTGATGTCGGCGCAGGTGCGGCTCAAGCAGGTGTTCGCGATTATCTGTTATTCGGGGATGCCAGGTCTGATCATGGTGCTGCTGTCGATCGCGGTGATGTTCATGAAGCCGCCGGACGACTTCAACATACAGAACCCGCTGGTCTTCAACCCGGGCGCTTTTATGGACCCCACGACCACCTCCAAGTTCATTCACTCGCTGGCCTCGTCGCTCGATCTTTTCCGCTTGTGGCAGTTGGTACTGATCGGCATCGGACTCAAGGCGGCGGGCGGGAAGGCGCTATCGATGGGCGGCGCGATGACCGCGGTGTTCCTGCCGTGGGCGATATTTGTATTGGCCTCGGCAGCGCTGGCGGGCGTGTTCAGTTAGGTGACCGCACCGCGATACTCATTGCTGCTACTGCTGGCGACGGTAGCGATCGCCGCGCCGGCGGCGCCCACACGGGACGCCAGGCGCCAGCAGATCCGGCGGGCGCTGTTGGTTCCCGACACGCTTCCGGCGTTAGAGGCGGAGCACTACGGGCAGGTCGAAATCGCGCCGGGCGTGATCGCCGAGCGAGTGAGCTATGCCACGGACTACGGCCTGCGCGTGGCGGCAATCATGTACCGTCCCAAGCAGAAGCCCGCGGGCAAGATGCCGGGGCTGATCGTGGTCAACGGCCACGGCGGGGACAAATATAGCTGGTACGCATTCTACGCCGGGATCTTGTATGCGCGGGCGGGCGCGGCGGTGCTCACCTACGACCCCATCGGCGAAGGCGAGCGCAACGCGGAGCGCCACAACGGCACGCGGCAGCACGACAAGAACCTGGAGCCCGAAGAGATGGGCCGGCGCATGGGCGGCCTGATGATGACCGATGTCATGCAGGCGGTGAGTTACCTGGCGCAGCGGACCGATGTGGATGCCGGGCGGTTGGCGGCGATGGGCTACTCGATGGGATCGTTCGTATTGGGCCTGGCGTGCGCGGCGGAGACGCGGCTCAAGGCGTGCGTGCTGGTGGGCGGCGGCAATCTGGATGGCGAAGGCGGCTACTGGGATTCCAGCAGCAAGAAGATGTGCCAGGCAACTCCGTATCAGGCCATGAAGTTTCTGGGAGATCGCGGCGCGGCGCTGTACGATCTGCATGCCGCGACGCTGGTCTGGAACGGATCGGCGGACGATGTGGTGTCGATTTCGAGGACGGGCGCGAACTTTTTCGAGGACCTGCGGCAGCGTGCCAGAGCGCTGCATGGGAGCGACACGTTTGAGTTCGGATTCTCGCCAGGCGGTGGGCACCGGCCGTACTTCGTGACGCGCCCGGTGGCGCTATGGCTGGAGAAGCGGCTGGATTTCCCGAACTGGACTGTGGAGGCGATCGCGAAAATGGGGGAGACGCACATTCTGGAATGGGCGGAGAAGAACGGCGTCTTCATCGAAAAGCAATATGCCACCGAACTGCGCGAGGGCGGGACGCGGGCGCTGGGGACCGGAGTGCCGGGGGTAGCGCACGATCTGTTGAACGCTTTGCCGGAAGACGTCTGGCAGCGGGACAAGGAGAAGTACGTGTACGAGACGTGGGTGAAGGCGGCGCGGGCGAGGGTGAAATAAGTCCGAGCTTCGCTCGGTTTTGTGTCCGTACAGGTGGCATTGACCATGACCAGCGGGCTCATGGCGAGAATGCCGGCCAGGGGCAGCACGCCGGACTTCCAGGAACGCGCCGACCATGGCAGGACAA
>JADGNS010000367.1 GCA_017883355.1 Candidatus Solibacter sp. | reverse complement strand
CTGAGACTCGGCCGTCGCGGGCCCCAAGTCGTTTCTGGGAAGGCACTGCCCGTATGCCACGATGAGGACGGTCAACCCTCATTCGATCTGTTAAGTGAACAGCATTGGTGCTAGCCACTAGTTCGTCGTAGTCTCCCCGGCGCGCAGGCCCTCGGCGGTAGCGGTGATCTTCACGCGCCCTGCCTTGCCGTGTTCGCCGCGTACGATCAGAAGCGCCAGGCCGTTGAACGCCTTGCAGTTGTCGGCCTGGAAAGACTCGACGGTAGCCGGGTTGCCGTTGTCCACGCCGGCGATTTTAGCGGGACCTTCGAGGGCGGCAACATTTCCTTGACGGATCGCCACTATAGAGTAATACTGTATCCTAACAGCATTACAGTGCGACCGATATGTTTTTCAAACTGAAGCCCTCGGCTGGGCAGCCTCTGTACCTGCAGCTCATGCAGCAGATTCAGCATGCCATCGAAAATGGGGCGTTGCAGGATGGCGACCAACTTCCGGGCATTCGGACGCTGGCCGAGGAGTTGCTGGTCAGCCCCAATACTGTGGCCAAGGCCTATTCGGAACTCGAACACGCGGGAGTTCTGGACCTGCGCCATGGCTCGGGAGCATTCATTTCAGTGAGCCGCCGGGCGCGTCTTCTGGCCGATCGCGTGCGAGCCGCGGAAATGCGGGTCCGTAACTTGATCGAAGAACTGCGCGAAGCGGGGCTCCTCGATGATGAGATCCGCAGGCTATTCGAAGCACGGTTGGCCGGTCAGTCGGAGACAGTGAGGATATCGTGACAAGCGAACCAGTAGTGGAAACGAACGGACTCGGCAAATCATACGGCAGGATCAGCGCGGTAAGGGACCTCAATCTGACCGTCGGACCCGGCCGCATCACGGCATTTCTCGGCCTGAACGGAGCGGGCAAGAGCACCACCATCAGGATGCTGCTCGGCATGATCAGGCCCACCGAAGGTTCCGGCACGGTACTGGGCAGGAGGATCGACGACCCGGCGGGAAGCCTCGAATTCCGTCGGCGCGTAGCGTACGTGAGCGAGGACAAGCGCCTCTACGGTTACATGACGGTCGAACAAATCATTCGCTTCACCAGTTCCTTCTACCCAGACTGGCGCGCCGACGTTGTCAGGACACTGCTGAAGCAATACGATCTACCGCCGGACCGCAAGATCAGGTCCCTGTCCAAGGGAATGCGCACCAAGCTCGCCTTGCTGCTGGCGTTGGCGCGGCGGCCCCAGCTCCTGATTCTCGATGAGCCGAGCGAGGGGCTCGATCCGGTCGGGATCGAGGACCTGCTGCAATCCCTGGTGGCGCAGTGCGCGGAAGGTACGGCGGTGTTCTTCTCTTCGCACCAGATTGCGGAGGTGGAGCGCGTGGCCGACCAGGTGTGCATCCTACATCAGGGACGCCTCGTGCTGGACGCTTCCCTGGATGACCTCCGGCTGAGCTACCGGCAGATCGACATGGTTTTTCCGTCGCTGCCCGCGGAGCTACAGTCTCAGCTTCAGCTCGAAGGCGTCGAGAGCATTCGGACCAGCGGCCATCAGATGAGCGTCTTCGCCAGCCGGAACGCGGACGCCATCATGGAACGGGCTCGCGATCTTCACGCCGGCTCGATTGAAGCCGCGCCGGTGGGACTCAGGGAAATCTTCCTGCAAAAGGTGAAGGAGAATTGAATGCTCTGGTATAAGTCGTGGCTCGAAACCCGATCGCGGTTTCTGATCTCGCTTTTGGTTGCCGTGGCCCTCTGCTCCTTAGTTGTTTATCATGGCGATCAAGATGCAATACCGAACACCACGCTCGCCTACTACTACAACGTCCTTCAAGGAGGGCATGTCCTGCTGTGCATGATGTGGGTGATGTCCGTCACGCTCTTAACGATGGGCGGCCTGCTGCGCGAGAAGGCGGTCGGGACCGCCCCGTTCACCTTAGCCCTGCCGGTTAGCAGGACGCGGCTGATGGCCGTTCGCATCTCCGTAGTGCTGGGTGAAGCGATGGCGTTGGTCATTGTCCCCTGGGCCGCCATGTTTCTTATTGGCAGCCTGACCGGAAAGACGCATTCCATCCAGCAGGCTTTCTTCCATATGGCATTACTGGCTGGCGGCGGCATGGTATTCTTCGGCACGGCGCTGTTGACTTCTTCGCTGGTGGAAGGTGAATACACGGCGCCGGTAGTGACGTTCGGCGCGGTGCTTGGCATCAGCGTTGTGCTGAGCAGTAGCTCCCTCCATGTTTATAGCCCGATGGAGTTCATTGCGGGCGCTGAATATCTGGACAGGCATACACGCCTTTTGACAGGGCCGATACCGTGGATGCGTGTCGCTGTCAGTATTCTGATCAGCGCGCTGCTGGTGGCCATCTCGGCGAAGGCCGTGCAGGCACGGGATTTCTGAGGAACGTGGAAGGCGTAATGGCGGATGTTGCGCCACGAAGAATCCGCTCCCTCACGGTCGCGGCTCCGATCAGAGTGCAAGAGCCAGTCGGAGCCGCGACCGTGAGGGAGCGGATTGCCTGGGAAGTGCCGGATTGCACTAGCCACTACTTCGTCGTGACGGTAGTCTCCCCGGCGCGCAGGCCATCGGCGGTGGCGGTGATCTTCACGCGCCCTGCCTTGCCGTGTTCGCCGCGTACGATCAGAAGCGCCAGGCCGTTGAACGCCTTGCGGTTGTCGGCCTGGAAAGACTCGACGGTGGCGGGGTTGCCGTTGTCCACGCCGGCGATCTTAGCGGGACCTTCGAGGGCGAATTTCACCAGGTTGTCGGCGGTGGGGCAGAAGTTGCCATCCTTGTCCTCCACGCGCACGGTGACGAAGGAGAGGTCGTCGCCATCGGCGGCGATGGCCGCGCGATCGGGCACCAGCACGACTTGCGCGGGCGCGCCCGCGGTCTTGATTTGGGTGGTGGCGATGCTCTTGCCGCCCTGGTAGGCCACGGCTTTCAGCGCGCCCGGTGCGTAAGGCACCTGCCACATCAGGCGGTATTTGGATTGGAATTTTCCGTTGGCGCCGGCGTTGTTGCCCACCGGCAGCTCCACGGGTTCAGAGAAGCGCTTCTTGCGTCCCAGCGATTTGCCGTTGAGGAATAACTCCACCTCTTCGGCGTTGGTGTAGCACATCACCGGGATCGGTTTGCCTTCCATGCCGGCCCAGTTCCAGTGGGGCAGCAGGTGGACCATGGGCTGGGTGGTCCAGTGGCTCTGGTAGAGGTAGAAGCGATCCTTCGGGAAGCCGGCGAGGTCCACAATTCCGAAGTAGGAACTGCGCGACGGCCAGTCGGCGTCGTTGGTGTTGCCGCGCCCGTTGAAGTAAGGAGTGGGTTCGCCGAGGTAGTCGAATCCGGTCCAGACGAACTCGCCCAGCACGTTGGGATTTTTCTCCTGCGCGTCGAACTCGACATCGGGGATGTAGGCCCATGGAGGCGCGATCACGTCGTAGCTGGTGAGTTGCAGCGAGGGATGCTTCTGGTACTTCTCGATGGGCAGGTGGTAGACGCCGCGCGAACTGACGGCGGAGGAAGTCTCCGAAGCGAAGATGATCCAGTTGGGGTGGTCCTTGAGGATCTGCGCGTACTTGGTGGGTTTGTAATTGAAGGCCGGGATATCGACGGCGCTGGCGAGTTCGTTCTTGATGGCGCCGGTGTCATTGTTGAAGCCCGCCGTGGTGGGGCGGGAGAGATCCTCTTCGTGGACGATGTTGGTGAGCTTCTGCGCCAGTTGTCCGCCGTCGGGACGGCCCTGCTCGGGGATTTCGTTACCGATGCTCCAGAGCACGACGCTGGGGTGAGAGCGATCGCGGCGGACGAATTCGCGCAAGTCGGCGTCGTACCATTCGTTCCAGTATTTGGAAAGGCCGTTGCGGACTTTGGGGATCGCCCACATGTCGAAGGCCTCGTCCATCACCAGCAGGCCCATACGGTCGGTGAGCTCGAGCAGTTCCGGCGCGGGCGGATTGTGGCTGGTGCGGATGGCGTTCACGCCCATCGACTTCAAAATCTCCAACTGCCGCTCCATAGCCCGGCGATTGATGGCGGCGCCAAGCGCTCCCAGGTCGTGGTGCATGCAGACGCCGTTGAAGCGGCGCTGCCGGCCGTTGAGCAGGAAGCCCTTGTCCTTGCTGTACTCGATGGTGCGTATGCCGAACGGCGTCACGTAACGGTCGGATTGCCGCGTGCCTTCGCGGATGGTGCTGGCGGCGCTGTAGAGGTACGGCGTGTCGAGATCCCAGCGATGCGGGTTGGCGACGTCGATCTTCGCCTCGACGCTCTGTTTGCCTCCAGCGGGGATGGTGACGTCATTGGTGGCGCGGCCGGCCTGCTTGCCCGCGGCATCGAGGATGGCGGTTTCGAGCGTGATGCGGGCCGCCGCGGCGCCCTTGTTCTCCACCTCGGTGCGGACCACCACGCTGGCTTTGGCGTCGGTCACGGAAGGCGTGGTGACGTAGGCGCCCCATTGGGCGACGCGTACGGCTCCGGTGACGTTGAGCCACACGTTGCGGTAGATACCGGCGCCGGGGTACCAGCGCGAGGATTGATCTTCGGGCGCCAGCCGGACGGCGAGCACGTTCTCCTCGCCGAACTTAATGTAGGGTGTGAGATCGAGCGCGAAGCTCTCGTAACCGTAGGGGCGTCCGCCCAGCTTCTGGCCGTTGAGCCAGACGGTGGAGTTGGACATGGCGCCATCGAACTGGACGCTGAAGTACTTGCCCTTGGCACTGGCCGGCACGGTGAAGTGCTTGCGGTACCACGCGATGCCGAAGAAGGGGAGGCCGCCATCGTGGGGATTGAACTTGCGGTCGAACGGGCCCTCGATGGCCCAATCGTGGGGCAGGTCGAGCGCGCGCCAGGCGGCGTCGCTGAAGGCGGACTGCTCCGCGCCGGCGGCTTCGCCTTTGAAGAAGCGCCAGTCCTCGGTGATGCGGATGCGCCGGTCGGCGCCGATCTTGATTTCGGTGGACGCCGCGGCGGCGATGCCCAGCAATAATGACGTAGCTGCAAGGAAGGAGAGGGAAAGGTTTCGCATAATCGACTCGAAGGATCAGATTAGCGCCTTTCGCCGCCGGTGGCATAGAGCAGACTGAGCCACCACCAAAACCCGTGTGGGGCAGCCTGCGGCGGGTTGGTGACCGGTTGGTAACCCGCCCGGAGCGCCGGTTGCCAACCGGCGCGCAGCTTGCCAAGCTGCCCCACAAAATCTGCGCGGCGCGCAAAGAAATTAGAGCACCCGAGAGACTCGCTTTGGGTTTCGCTTCGCACCGATCTCCTTGACCCGGACTCTTTTAGAGGGCTACGATTAAATTACACACGTTAGCATGTCCAGTTTTGGAGACTATCATGGCATCCACCGGCACCCTGACTTCTTTCAAGAGCCCGCTGTTCCAAATGACGCAGACTACCGCCACCTGCCTCTGGAACGACTCTCCCGACCTCGATGAACTGGCCTACTCCATCGAACACGGTGCGGTCGGCGCCACCTGCAACCCGTGCATCGTCCTGTCGATTTTGAAGAAGCGCCTGCCTCTCTGGCGCCCCCGTATCGAGGCTCTGATTCAGGAGATGGCCACCGCCACCGAAGACCAGATCGGCTGGAAGATCGTCGAGGAGATGTCGGTTGCGGGGGCCGCGCTTCTGAAACCCATCTTCGACGCCCAGGGTGGCCGCAACGGCCGTCTTTCGATTCAGACGGATCCGCGTTTCTACCGGGACCCCCGGGCAATCGTGGAGCAAGCCCTCCACTTCAGCCAACTGGCGCC